>CAYUWE010000011.1:0-12792 GCA_964448255.1 uncultured bacterium
GATATTTTAACATTGCATGCAAAAGGATTGTATATTAGCAATAAAGGTGGAAAAATACAGGCGAAAGCTTTATCAAATAATAAATTAGCTGTTGAAGCTGAATTAAGTTTTGCCTTGGTAGATAAAGAAACGCTATAGGTGAAATAATATACATGTTAAAAAGGAATAAAAAAAACTGGTAGATCATGTCTAAAATTCACCCACATGCCATTGTAGAATCCGGCGCTAAAATAGGAAAAAATGTAACAATAGAACCTTTTGCAGTAGTTAAATCCACTGCAACATTACATGACAATGTAACTATTAAATCTCATGCATATATTGATGGTAATGTAACCATTGGAGAGGGGACTATTGTCTGGCCCTCTGTTAGTATTGGTACAAAAACTCAAGATTTGAAATACCAGGGTGAAGTTACATATGTTGAGATTGGGAAAAATTGTGAAATAAGAGAATTCGCTACAATCAATTCTTCTTGCCATGAAAATTCTGTTGTAAAAGTTGGAGATAATTGCCTCATTATGGCTTATTGTCATATTGCTCATAATTGCAAAGTTGGTAATGGAGTAGTGATGGCTAATAATTCCATGTTGGCGGGTCATGTAGAAATTGAAGATGGAGCAATTATTGGTGGGATGACTCCGATACATCAGTTTTGCCGTATTGGATGTTTTGCTATGGTAGGAGGATTTAGTAGAGTATCTAATGATATTCCACCTTATACAATTGGAGGAGGCGTTCCATATAAATTTGGTGGATTGAATATTGTGGGATTAAAAAGAAGAGGGTTTAGTTTAGAAGTTAGAAAAGCCTTAGCGAAAGCTTTTAAATATACTTATCGTATGAACTTGCATCTTGAAGATGCAATAGACCGTATAAAAAAAGATGTTCCAATGATCCGGGAAGTAGAACATTGGATTGATTTTTGTATTTCTTCAAAAAGAGGGTTGTTAGGACTGCAAGGAATAACTCAATCACCTCATACAGAAATGGAAGATGATTGTTTAGAAGAAGAAGAACAAAATTCATTAATAGAAGAAAAAGTTACATGAAGATAGTATTTTTCGGCACGCCACCATTTGCTGCGGATATACTTTTATTTCTTATAAAAAATGATGTCGATATCATAGGCGTAGTAACACAATCTGATAAAAGAAGAAATAATTCCAAAAAACAAATTAATGTAAAAAAAATTGCAGAAGAATATTTACCTTCTATTCCACTGTTTCAACCTGAAAAAGCATCATCCATAGATTTTATAAATGAATTAAAAGAATTAGACGCAGATTTATTTGTTGTTGTTGCTTATGGACAGATTTTAAAACAAGAGCTAATAGATATCCCAAGGCTAGATATTATCAATGTCCATGCAAGTTTGTTGCCGAAATATCGTGGTGCCGCTCCAATTGAAAGGGCAATAATGAATGGAGATGAAAAAACAGGTATTACTATTATGAAGATAGTAAAAAAAATGGATGCTGGAAGCATTCTTTTACAAAAGGAAATACCTATTTCATCTGACATGAATAGCTTGCAATTAAGAGAAAAGTTATGTGAAGTGGCAAAACCTCTTTTATTAAAGGCAATTGAAGATTTTGAAAAAGGCTTGGTAAAATATTTGCCTCAAGATGAGTCGAAGGCAACTTATGCTCATAAAATATCAAATGCAGATAGGCAAATTATTTGGTCCATGAATGCTAAGCAAATATATAATCTTATAAGAGCATTATCTCCCACACCTTGCGGGGAATGTTTTATTTCAATAAATGGAAAAAAGAAATTATTGAAAGTGAAGAATAGTAAAGTAGTTAACAAAACAGGCAATATAGGGGAAGTTTTACAATTTGAAAAAGATTTATTTATTGTTGCTTGCAAAGATAAAGCTATTCAATTGCTAGAAGTGCAATTAGAAGGAAAAAAAACAATGCCAGCTGAGGACTTTATCAAAGGAATTAAAGGGAAAGTTATTATTTCCTAGCGCTATATTTCTTAAGAAATTTTCTCTCTTTACCTTATCTAAACTTAATGCTAAATTATCCCGTCTTTATAAAACGTTAATCGTATTTTTAAAAATGAGGTGTTAAATGAATGTAGTAGAAAGAATTTTTCGAAGACCAGTGGTAGTTCCACCTGAAGTGACATTGGAACCTGCGGCAAAAGAACCACAAGAAAAACCAATTCATGTTACAGAACCAGCTCTTATGAAAGCTGACATAATTAAAGCAACAGCAGATGCAGTAAATGGTGGTGAAGGACAATATAAATTAACTAAACTATTAGAAGTAATATGTAATGCATTTCTATTAAATAAAACGCTTTTAAATTTATCTAGACATACAGTAATAGTCTTGCAAAACGCTTCTTCTTTAATTGGTCATGCTGATTCTTTTTCTATTTTAACTAAATGGTGGGGTACCACAGATCGCATGAGAAGAGAGGGAATGGGCCTTTTTAAAGCACCTTGTGAAAAACAAGCAAAATGTAAAGAAAAGCTTATGTCTACAGTTGGCAAATTTTTTGCTGATACTGCTAAAGTTTTTCTTTTGCTTCCTCTTTTTGGTGTTAGACTACCATTTGCTAGGATTGCTTCTATAGTAGCACATTCAGGTGCGTGTATGGAATCTTCGATTGATGTGAAAAGAAATGCAGAAAAATATTATACAGGATTCAAAAAAGAAGTTGATGCAGAGTCCAATACAAGAAAAACTATAGCTGTTGAAAGAAGAAGACTTGCTATGTTAAACGGCATAAAAAAAATAACAGGGTTTATTCTCGATGCCTTTTCATTAATAACTATATTTTCAGGTGTTGCTTTCTTATCAACAGGAATGGTCTTTACGATATTAGCTGTAAATTCAATATTTAGTTTATGGTCAAATACATATAATCAAATACGTACAAAAAAATTGATTATTAATGAACAACCACAACTAATACCTGTTAAATCATAAAAAATTTTAATTATGCACAAGTAAAATATTAATAATAATTACTTGTGCATATTAATTTCTTTTATTTTTGATAGATTTCGAATTTATGTTAAAATAGTACGCAAAAAAAAGGATATAAATACTGTATGGGCGAAACATCAAGAATTTCTTATAATCAACCATTGCTACCACAAGAACCGATACAAAAACTATCGCATCAAAGATATACTTTAAAAAATCCTGATTACTGCAAAATTATTAGTAACTATGTATCAAATAGAGGTGATGGAAGATTTAGATCTACAAGTTTTATATTGGATTTATTGAGATGGTCATTATTTTTTCAAGCGCCATTATCTTTAGGAAAACATACAGTAGAAATTTTAACTAATGCAGAAGTTTTAGCAAAACATGCAAAACAATTCTCAATTATTTTTAAAACCGTGTTTTCATTCCAAAAAAGAAGAGAAACAGCTAAAGAAGAAAAATCAGCATTTTCTCCTAGAAATATAAAAAATATTTGTGAATTGATAAATGATGGTGCAAAAGATTTATCATTATTACAGTCTGTTGGAGTAGGTTTAGGTTTTTTATTGGCTCCAGCAATGATAGTTTCCCAGATAACAGGAATAGCTACAAATACTATTGATTTAATAGGACAATGCATGGTTTATAGCCACTATAGCAATAAAGAAAAAACTATAGAACTAAGTGAAAGAAGCATTGAGCTTATTAAATCAGGTGAAATATCAATAAAAGATCTTTGTGCTAACCATTCAGATATAAAAGAGCTTCAAAATGCCCTAGAAGAAAGAAGAGTAGCAACAGTGAAAATAGTTAAAAGGATTACTTCTTTAATTCCACTAGTCTTTGGTGCATTAGTAATATTTTCAAAAGCCTTTGCACTTTCATTTGGAGTTGCATTGCTTCTCAGCACAATTACAACGATTACTAGTATGTTTGCTAGCATTTATCGTGAAGCAATGACAAAAACACTTGAAATTGAAGTATTACCTTCGATTTAATAATTTTTTTAATGTCCAGAAATTTAATTCTAATTTCTCAATAAGATTTTGATTGAGGGAAATAGATTCATTTGATAATCTTTTTTGTTTAAAACCCTAAACAAAAGTTTCTAACGAATTTGCTAGGTTGTTTTGATAACTTAGTTAGTAAATTGTTAGTAAAAAAATAATTTCAGGTAGCACATAAGGAAAGAAAGATGACGCTGCAATTGATTGGAAAAAAGATAGGAATGACACAAGTATTTGATGATATGGGAAATATTGTCATATGTACAATTATTTTGATTGAACCAAATTTTGTAACACAAATTAAAACTAAAGAAAAAGATGGTTACCAAGCTATACAAATAGCTGGGGTGAAAAAAAAGAGGGTTAATAAGCCTTTAAAAAATCATTTGGCAAAAGCAAAAGTTGAAGATTGCTCAGTACTTTTAGAATCAAAAGTTGATGATGTATCTTCTTTTCAATTGGGACAAGAATGTAAGGTGGATTTATTTACAGAAAAAGATTTTGTAGATGTTCAAGGCATTTCAATTGGAAAAGGGTATCAAGGGGTTATGAAATTGCATGGATTTGCTGGTGGCCCAGCGGCGCATGGTTCTGGATTTCACCGCCATGCAGGATCAACTGGTATGAGGTCAACACCAGGAAGGTGTTTACCTGGTGGTAAAAGAGCAAGTAGAATGGGTGGAGATAAGATAACAGTTCAAAATTTAAAGGTTGTTAAAGTTGATAAAGAAAAAAATGTTTTACTAGTAAAGGGAGCTATTCCTGGAAGCAAAGGAAATACTGTTTTTATCAAGAAGGCAACAAAGAAATAGGAGCTATTGTGGTAACGCTTAAGAAATATGAAATAGAGGGTAAAGAGCAAGATGAGATTATCATTAAAGATGATCTTTTGGAAAGCAAAGCGAATAATCAAATGATAAAAGATTATTTAGTAGCTATTAGAAATAATGCAAGGCAATGGTCAGCGAATACAAAAACAAGAAGTGAAGTTAATAAAACTGGTAAAAAGCCACATCCACAAAAAGGGCTTGGAAGAGCTAGACAAGGGAGCATGGCTTCTCCACAATTTAAAGGTGGAGGTGTAGCCTTTGGTCCTAAACCAAAATTTAATATGCATACCCGTATTAATAAAAAAGAAAGAAGATCAGCGATAAGACATCTTTTAATAGAAAAAATTAAAAGTAATCATGCATTATTTTTAGATAGTAAAAGCAAAATTGAAAAAACAAAAAATGTTTTTGCGTTTTTGAAAAAATTAGAAATGCAAGGCAAAAGGGTTCTTTTCCTTGGCAGTAAAAAAGATGATAATTCAAATTTAGTACGTTGCATGAGAAATATTCAAAGAAAAGATTTTTCACTTTTAGAAAATGTAAATGGATATGACCTTGCTCTTAACCATGAAATTATATTTATGGACACTGTGTTTGAAGAGCTAATGGTAATTTTAAAAAAGGACAATGAATAGTCATGGAGAAAAATCCCTATAGTATTATAAAATTTCGTTACATAACTGAAAAAACTAGTGTTTTAGCAAATTTAGAGAAAGCTGAAAGTAATAAATGCTTAAAGAAATATTCTAAACCTAAAGTAGTTTTTTTAGTTGCCAAAGACGCAACAAAACAAGAAATAGCCTGGGCCTTTGAAAAGATATATCAAAGAAAAAATATTAAAGTCGCATATGTAAATACAATAATTAAAAAACCAAAACCCCGTCGATTAAGAGGACGGCCAGGAAAAACAAATTGCATAAAAAAAGCAATTATTACCCTGGAAGAAGGAAATAGTATTGATCAACAATTATAGAAGGTAAATAGGCAATGACAAAGAAATTCCGTCCAACTACTCCATCATTACGCAAATTAGTTCTTCCATCATTTGGCGAGTTAACTAAAAATAAAAGGGCATGTAAAAGTCTTTTACAAACAAAAAAAAGAACTAATGGACGTAATCATCATGGACATATCACATGTAGGCATCGTGGTGGGGGGCATAAAAAGAGATTTAGGATAATAGATTTTAAAAGAGATAAAGAACAGATCGAAGCAAAAGTGGCTGCAATAGAATATGATCCAAATAGAACAGCATTTATAGCGCTATTACACTATGTAGATGGAGAAAAAAGATATATTTTAGCACCACAAGGGTTAAAAGTTGGAGATGCTGTAATAGCATCAGAAGAGCCTCCTTATAGGACAGGAGATTGCATGCGTTTAAAAAGCATGCCTCTTGGATCAGTCGTTCATAATATCGAATTAATACCAGGGAAAGGAGCGAAATTAGTTCGTTCAGCGGGATTATCAGCGCAGCTTTTGGCAAGAAGTAATGGATATGCTACTATACGTATGCCTTCAGGTGAAATTAGATTGATTTCAGAAAATTGCAAGGCTACATTTGGAGCATTATCAAATGCTGAACATAGCTTGAGAGTAGAGGGGAAAGCCGGCCGTAAAAGGTGGCAGGGCATTCGGCCAACAGTAAGAGGAACAGCAATGAATCCAGTTGACCATCCACATGGTGGAGGTGAAGGGAGAAGCAAGGGTAATCTACCGATGACTCCATGGGCTATGTATACTAAAGGATATATTACTAGATCAGGCAAAAAGTCTAATAAGATGATTGTTAAAAAAAGAAAAAAAAATAAGAAAAGCAAGTAGGAGAGAACATGTCTAGATCACTAAGGAAAGGACCATTTGTTGACCATCATTTAATGAAAAAAGTACTAAAGCAAAATAAGGAAAAGTCAAAAAAGTCAATTAAAACTTGGTCTAGAAGATCTATGATAATACCTGAAATGGTTGGTCATACATTTGATGTACATAATGGAAAGAAATTTATTCCAGTATTTGTATCTGAAAATATGGTTGGCCATAGATTAGGGGAATTTTCTCCGACAAGAACTTTTAAAGGGCATCCAGTAAAAAAACAAGTAGCGACAAAACCATCTGGATCATAAGGAAGGAATATAAATTATGCAATTTGCAAAAGCTAAAACAAGATTTGTACGTATAAGCCCGAGAAAGGCTAGGCTAACTGCAGGGTTAATAAGAGGATTAACAGTAGAAGAAGCGTTTATACAATTACAATATAGTAATTTAAAAGGTAGTAGGCTTTTAAAGAAAACATTAGATAGCGCAGTAGCAAATGCTGAGACACAGCTAGACACAAGAAGAGAGGCTTTGAAGATACATGAAGTTAGAGTTGATGAAGGACCAACGATGAAAAGAGCAAAGCCAAAAAACAGAGGGGGAAGAGTACCTATTATGAAACGGACCTCTCATTTTATGATTATATTGTCGACATAGAGGAGAACAATGGGACAAAAAGTATCACCAATAGGATTTCGTTTAGTAAGAAGAAAGAGATGGTTATCTAATTGGTATGCCAACAAAGAAGAGTTTG
The DNA here is from genome assembly GCA_964448255.1 of uncultured bacterium. GTDB lineage: Bacteria > Chlamydiota > Chlamydiia > Chlamydiales > SM23-39 > CAYUWE01. The sequence continues at coordinate 7,364 of CAYUWE010000011.1, forward strand.
GCAAGCTTATTAAGCAAGATAGAATGATTAGGAAATATCTACATAAAAAGCCAGCAATGGTAGGAACGGCTAGATTAATTATCAAACGAATGAGTGGAAAAATTGAAGTGACAGTACAAACAGCGAGGCCAGGACTAGTTATAGGGAAAAGAGGCGCTGAAATCGATGTATTGAAAGAGGAATTGAAGAAAAAGACAGGGACTGATGTTTGGATAGAAGTTGAAGAGATAAAAAGGCCAGATTTAGATGCGCAACTAGTTGCAGAAGGAATATCTAAGCAAATAGCGAGAAGAATGCCTTTTAGAAGGGTATTGAAAAGGGCAATGCAAGCAAGTATGGATGCTGGAGCTGCTGGAATAAAGGTTCAAATTTCAGGAAGAATAGGCGGAGCAGAAATTGCTAGAACTGAATGGTATAAAGAAGGAAGGATACCTTTGCATACGTTAAGGGCAAACATAGATTATGCAGTAGCTAGAGCAGAAACAACATATGGTTCTATTGGAATAAAAGTATGGCTGAATAAGGGAGAAGAAATAATTTCTTCTAAAGGAGTATAAACATGGTGTTGATGCCATCTAGAACAAAACATAGAAAGAAACAGAAAGGACAATTTGCCGGATTATCAAAGGGAGCAGGGTTCATAGATTTTGGAGATTTTGGCATGCAAGCTCTTGAAAGAGGGTGGATAACAGCGCAACAGATTGAAGCATGTCGTGTAACTATTACTAGATACTTTAGCAGAAAAGGAAAAGTTTGGATAAGGATATTCCCTGACAAGCCAATTACAAAGAAACCAGCAGAAACACGAATGGGTAAAGGTAAAGGAGCTCCTAGCCAGTGGGTAGCAGTGGTAAGACCGGGTAGAATACTTTTTGAAGTTGGTAATGCAACAAGAGAAGAAGCACAAAAAGCTCTTAGATTGGGTGCTGCTAAATTACCAATAAAGACAAGGTTTGTAGAGAGAGTGGAGAAAGTATAGGAGAAATAAATGACGAAAGCAAAAGAACTAAGAGACCAAACAGAAGAGCAATTAGAAATTATGATAGAAGATTTGCAAAAAGAAATTTTTGAATTAAGAAATGAATTTGCAATGTCAAGGAAGCTTGATAAACCTCATATGATAAGGGAAAAAAGAAAAGATATAGCAAGGGCATTAACAATTCTTAAAGAGAGAAAAAACAAAGAAAAAGGGGCATAAGAATTTATGCAAACAAGTAAAAAAAAGCGGTTAGAAGGGATTGTCATATCGAAAAAAATGGATAAGACAGCAATAGTGAGAGTTGTTAGAAAAATTAGACATCCACGCTATGAAAAATTGGTAGAGAGATGGAAAAAATATTATGTTCATGATGAAAACAATGAATTACAAGAAGGGCAAACTGTAAGAATTGTAGAATCAAGGCCTATATCAAAATTAAAACGATGGTGTTTAGAAAAGGTACTAACTTAAGGGATAAAATATGATTCAAGAAGAAACGGAACTTGATGTAGCTGACAACACAGGCGCGAGAAGAGTAAGGTGTTTTCGTGTTTTAGGTGGTAGTGGTAGAAGGTATGCTCATATAGGAGATCTAATTATTTGTTCAGTTAAGGAAGCAGATCCTAAAGCGAGTATTAAGAAAGGTGAGAAAGTAAAGGCCGTTGTTGTACGCAGTAAAAACTATATAAAAAGAAAAGATGGATCTAAGTTAAAGTTTTACGACAACAGTTGTGTAATAATCGACGATAAAAACAATCCTAGAGGAACAAGGATATTTGGTCCTATAGCTAGAGAAGTTCGTGATGGTGGATTTATAAAGATTAGTTCATTGGCACCAGAGGTAATATAAAAAGGGTATAAGATATGAGTAAATGGATTAGAAGAGATGATCGTGTTGTTGTAATAGCGGGAAATGAGAAAGGTAGTATTGGCACGGTGCAAGCAAGGCAGGAAGGTAGAGTGATAGTAAAAGGTGTAAATTTACGAAAAAAAACTATGAAAAAAACACAAAAGACGCAGACATCACAAATTTTAGAAGTAGAAATGCCTCTGCATATATCTAATATTAGAATATGTGAAGAAGATGGCACACCTTTAAAATTAAAAGTTATACATCAAAAAGATAATAGCAAAGATCTTTGTTATCAAAAAAATGGGAAAGAGATTGTTCTAAGAACGCTAAAAAAAAGAGTTAAATGATTATGAAGCAGTCGAGAATAAAAAAAAGATTCAATGAGAAAATAATACCCGCAATAAAGAAAAAATATCCGGAGCGGAATGTGATGGATATACCAAGGCTAAAAAAGATTATTATTTCAATGGGTGTTGCAGAAGCTGTAAAAGATAAAAATGCAATGCAGGAGCATATTAAGGAATTAACTCTTTTGTCTGGACAAAAGCCTATTATTGTAAAAGCGAAAAAATCTATAGCGAATTTTAAATTAAGAAAAGGCATGTCTATAGCCTTAAAAGTTACACTTAGAAAAAGTAGGATGTATGATTTTCTAGATAGATTTTGTAATATAGTTTCGCCAAGGATAAGAGACTTTCGTGGATTTTCATTAAAATTTGATGGGAGAGGAAATTACAGTATAGGCCTGCAAGACCAACAAGTTTTCCCTGAATTGAATTTAGATGAAGTTAAAAGAACTCAAGGAATGAATATAACGTTTGTAACATCAGCGAGAAATGATGAAGATGGAAAAATGCTGTTAGAAATGTTTGATTTTCCATTTAAAAAAGCTAATTGAGAAGGAATAAGATATGACATTTTTTAACGATCCAATAGCAGATTTGTTGACGAGAATAAGAAATGCTATTTCAGCACAGCATAAGTATGTTGATGTTGGGTTAAGCAATATGAAATTGAGCATTATAAAAATACTAAAAGACCAAGGGTTTGTTGAGAATTTTTTAGTGAGCGAAGAAAGGAAAAAGATAAGAATATTTTTAAAATATACTACGGGTAGAGAAACTATAATTAAAGGAATTAAAAGGATATCTACACCAGGGTTAAGAAGATATGTGAATTATAAAAAGATACCTAAGATTTATGGTGGAATAGGTATAGCTATACTTTCTACATCAAAAGGTGTTTTAGAAGGTGAAGAAGCCCGCAAGAATAAACTTGGCGGTGAAATGTTATGTCAGATTTGGTAATAAAGTGAGAAAATTAAGATGTCAAGATTAGTAAAAATTCCAATACATATTCCTAAAGGAACTGAAGTAAAGATAGAGAAAAAAAATGTATCAGCAAAAGGGGCTAAAGGAACATTTGCATTAACCTTACATGAAGGGATAGATGCAAAAGTAGAGGATGGAAAAGTTTATATAATTCCTAAAATTAAAGATGGGAAAAGAGTTAAGGCTTTAATTGGGTTGCAATGGGCATTAGTTAGAAATTTAATTACTGGTGTCACGAAAGGCTATGAAATTAGGCTTAACTTAATAGGAGTTGGATTTAGGGCAGAATTAAAGGGTGTGAAATTAGATTTAAAAGTTGGGTATTCTCATCCTACATTTGTTTCTATTCCTAAAGGAATAACTGTAAAAGTTGAAAAGGGAACTGAAATAATTATTAGTGGGGTAGATAAACAACTAGTAGGTCAATTTGCATCAGAGGTAAGGGCTGTAAAAAAACCTGAGCCATACAAGGGAAAAGGAATACGATATAAAAATGAATATGTAAGGAAAAAAGCTGGAAAAGCTGCAAAGGGTAAAGCATAATTATGGACAACAGTTTAAAAAAGAAAAGAGTATCAAGAAAACGAAGGGTTTTTAGAGTACGAAATAAATTAAAAAGCAAACCTAGGTTATGTGTATTTAAATCAAACTCTCATATATATGCGCAAATCATTGATGGTGGAAATACTATTTGTAGTGCAAGTACCCTTTCGAAAGAGATGAAAGAAATAAAATTATCAAAAAAATCAAAAGAAGCAGCAAAGCAAATAGGAAAACATATTGCCGCATTAGCTAAAGAAAAAAAATGTGAGACTATAGTTTTTGATCGCGGCAGATATAAATTTCATGGGATCCTAGCGGAGCTAGCCAATTCAGCAAGAGAAGCTGGATTGAAATTTTAGAGTTGGGTGGATAATGGCAAAACGTAGTGAAAAACAAAATCATGACGAACTAGAAGAAAAAGTACTGTATATCAATAGATGTGCAAAAGTCGTAAAAGGCGGAAGGAAATTTAGTTTTTCTGCTTTAATTTTAGTCGGTGATGAAAATGGGCATGTTGGCTTTGGCTTTGCTAAAGCTAATGAGGTGTCAGATGCAATTAAGAAAGGAACAGAAGTTGCAAGGAAAAATGTATTTTCGTTCGAAATGGATGGTGATACGATACCACATGAAATTTATGTTGAATGGGATGGTGCAAAGTTATTATTAAAGCCAGCTCCAGATGGAACAGGTGTTGTAGCAGGTTCAAAAGTAAGGGCTGTATTAGAATTGGCTGGAATAAAAAATGTGGTAGCCAAAAGCCAAGGATCTAACAATCCTTTGAATCAAGTTAGAGCAACAGTAATAGCATTAAAAAAATTGAGAAACAAACACAAGTGTCTTGAACAGCGAGGTGTAGTGGTATGATGCTATCTAATTTAAAGGATACAACAAGAACAAGAAAAAAATCTCAGAGAATTGGTAGAGGCCCTGGGTCAGGAAGAGGAAAGACAAGCTGTCGTGGTGAAAAAGGAGCGGGTTCAAGGTCAGGATACAGACGTCGTTATGGGTATGAAGGTGGGCAGATGAGGTTATACATGAAACTACCTTGTCGCGGGTTTACTAGAGGTAGATTTATAAAACCTAAAGTATCGATAAATTTATTATTGATAGATAAGCTCTATAATGACGGAGAAGTAGTAAACTATAAAACATTAGTTGAAAAGGGATGTGCCCCCAGGAATGCGAATTGTGAAATAAAAATTTTATCTAAGGGTGATATTACAAAAAATGTTACAATCGAAGCCGACAAATATTCAAAGGGCGCTGAAAAAAAACTAAAAGAAAAAAATATTTCATTTAAACATAGTAAAAAATGATTGAAGTAATTAAAAAAATCTTTTCTACACCTACTTTAAAAAGTAAAATTATTTTTACACTACTAATGTTAGTAGTCTGTAGGGTTGGTGCATTTATACCTGTTCCAGGGATAAATGTAGATAAAGCGGTAAATTTATTTTCATATGCTACAGGAGGAGGCCAGAATCTATTTCAATTAATGGATATATTTTCTGGCGGTGCTTTTGCACATATGACAGTTATTGCTCTTGGGGTTATGCCATATATTTCGGCATCAATAATAATGCAGCTTGTAGTAGCAATAATTCCATCGCTGCAACGAGAAGTTAAAGAAAATGGTGATGCAGGAAGAAAGAAAATAGCTAAATGGACAAGAATGGCTACAATGGTATTAGCTATTTTCCAAGCAGCTCTTTATGCTAGGTAT
>CAYUWE010000012.1:0-12777 GCA_964448255.1 uncultured bacterium
GGGTATACTAAAATCACAATACATAAACTTTTTAAAAAAGATGCACACAAACATCCTAAAGAATTACTACCTCTAGCCTTTGCTGGAATGTCACTTAGATTTGCATTTTGGGGTGTTGGAAACCTTTTAGTAATATATATGATTGAAAGCTACAAAGCATCCCCTGCTGCTGCTGCACATTTGTATGGTATCTTCGCAGGGTTAGCTTCATTTCTACCTTTAGTAGGTGGCGTTATAGCAAATAGATGGAACTACCATGGCCCATTATTTCTAGGGGTAATAATTTCTGCTATTGGCTGCTTTTTAATCTCCATAAATAATATTGTATTATTATATGTCGCACTCGGATTAATAGCATGTGGCTATGGGATATTTTTACCAGCTATATTTACAGTATTAAACTACACATATAGGCATAAGCACCATCTAAAAGAAGCTGGCTTTTCCCTATATTATGCTACTTTCAATATTGGTGTTTTTCTTGCTATGATTTCCATGGGGTATATTGCACACAAAGTAAGCTGGCATTTAGCATTTATTCTAGCAGGAATAGTACAATTATCAGGATTAATTCCTATAACATGGTATTACAGAAAATTTCATGTCCACTACAAAGATATTCACCCAGGAAAAGAAACCAATCTATCTGAGTCATTCACTTCATTAAAAGGATATGAAATAAATAGAATGATAGTAGTTTTATTACTCTGTGTAATACCGATATGTTTTTGGACAGATTACGCTCAAGGATGGTCATCTATGTCTGTCTTCATCCTTCATTATACAAATAAAAATATATTAGGATTTGAAATACCAACAGCATGGATATTAGCCATAGAAACTCTATTTCTAATTTGCCTTACACCTTTATTTACTAAAGGATATTCATTTTTACAAAAAAGAAATAAAAACCCTTCACCAATTATCAAGTCAAGTATCAGCTTATTTTTTACTAGCGCAATATTTATCGTAATGATGATAGCTACATATTCTTTGCCTCATCATACTCATCACGCTTCTGTAAGTGTATTTTACTTAGTTTTAGCATACTTTTTCATGGCATTAGCTGAGATGTTAATAGCTCCTATTGGACTATCTTTTGTATCGCACTATTCTCCAAAAAAAGTTACTTCAATACTTATTGGCTTTTGGTATGTATGTTTAGGCGCAGCGTATTATATCGGAGGATTTTTAGCAGGGTTTATTCAAAAAATACCTTCACTTTTTGAATTCTTCAGTATATTTTTCTTTATTGCAGTAATACCAGCAACGGGGTTATTGCTATTTTCAAAAAAACTTAAGGCCATGTGTCATGAAGAAAAAGGATAAAGATTCTTTAGATGAAATACTAAAGCAATATAGTGGTGACAATTTAATCAACATTTTAGAAAAAATACAAAAACTAGAAAAAGGGCTTTTCCCAAAGACTTTAAAAAAAGCATCTGAGAAATTAAACCTCCCTCTATCACAGATATATTCAGCAGCAAGTTTCTATTCATATTTTTCCTTTAAAAAGGAAGGTAAAAATACAATAAAAGTATGCAATTGTATAACCTGTGATATGAAAAAATCTAAAGATATAATTAAAGCAATAGAAGAAGAAATCAACCTTTCTACAGGACAAAGCAACGACAAATTTTCATTTGAGAAAGTTCAGTGTATTGGATGTTGCGACAAAGCACCAGCAATGCTATTAAACGATGAGCCTTATGAGGATTTAACCCCAACAAAAGTTAAAGAGATATTAAAAAAATGTTGATATTAACAAAAAGTGATGAAAAAGCTCTTCACAACGCCTATAAATTATCCCCAAAAGAAGTAATAGAAAAAGTAAAACTTTCAAAATTACAAGGTAGAGGCGGCGCTAATTTCCCAACGGGACTTAAATGGGAGTTAACAGCAAAAGAAAAAAAAGATAAATATTTAATATGCAATGCTGATGAAGGAGAACCTGGAACATTTAAAGATAAATTAATACTCACAAAAAACCCGAAATTGCTAATAGAAGGAATATTAATTGCTTCATATGCAATATCAGCAAAAAAAGCTTATATTTATCTTAGAAGAGAATATTCATATTTAAAAAAGAACTTAGAAGAAGCAATAAATAGTTATCCCAAAGCAAAAGAACAAATAACAATAATTGATGGCGCTGGCTCATATTTATGTGGTGATGAGACTTCGATTATGAATTCAATAGAAGGAAAGTTTGCATTCCCAAGAAGCAAGCCTCCATATCCTGCACAATCTGGCTTATTTACTAATCCAACATGTATCAATAACGTTGAGACATTAACTAATGTGGCATTAATTTTTTTAGATGATAACTGGACAAATGACAACCGTCTTTTTTCAATATCTGGCGATGTAAAAAACCCTGGAGTATTTGAAGAAAAAGAAAATATTACATTTAAAGAGCTATTAGACAAAACAAACCCAGAAGAACCTATAAAAGCGATATTCTTTGGTGCTGCTGGAGGATGCGTTCCATATAATGATAACTTTATATTTTCTATTGAAGAAATACAAAAATTAAACGCTTCATTAGGCTCTTGCACATTAATAATCGTTGGGAAATCCAGAAGTATTATTGATGTTTGCATCAACTTTCAGGAATTTTTCATTCATGAAAACTGCGGCAAATGCGTTCCTTGTAGAGAAGGTAACTACCAATTATTAAAACTATTAATAAAAGTAAAAAACAAAGAAGCTACAAAAGAAGATTTATCACTTATCGAGAAATTAGCTCATATGATTAAAGAAACATCATTTTGCCCTCTTGGGCAATCTTCCACCCTTCATCTAATAACTTCTATAACCCACTTTAAAGAAGAGTTTATTAAGCAATGCAAATAACGATAAATGGAAAAATCATAGAATGTAACAAAAGCGATACAATTTACACCGCTGCTACAAATGCTGGTATTGATATACCTACTCTTTGTTTAGATACAGATCTAATACCACAAGGTAGCTGTAGAATATGCATATGTGAAGTTAATGGAAAACTTAAATCATCCTGCGATACGAAAGTAGAAGATAAAATGATAGTTTTTACCGATTCTACAAGGGTGATAGAAGCAAGAAAAATGAATGTCGAACTGCTTTTAGCAAGGCATAGCACAAATACAACTGTAAGAGATGAACTACTCATTCTAAAAAATGAATATCATGCAAAAGAAACTTTTCAAAAAGAAAAAATAGAAAAAAAATATGAAAATACAAGCTTAGCCATATTTAGAGATCCTTCTTTATGCATTTTATGTGGTAAATGCGTAAATAAATGTGAAACTACACAAACAGTTGATGCAATATGTATTGCTAATCGCGGTATAAATGCACAAATAGAATCTCCCTTTGATATCGATCTTAATGACAGTTCTTGTGTAGATTGTGGGCAATGCACTCTAGTATGCCCTACAGGAGCAATAAGAGAAGTTGATAATATAAACGAAGTAAAAAAAGCTCTTGATGATAAAGATAAGATAGTTGTAGCACAAATAGCCCCATCAGTACGTGCTACAATAGGAGAAGAATTTGATTTTCCTTATGGAACAATTGTAAAAGAAAAATTAGTAGCAGGACTTAGAAAACTAGGCTTTGATAAAGTATTCGACACAGATTTTGGTGCTGATTTAACAATAATGGAAGAAGCATCAGAACTAATTAGTAGAATAACAAATAAGGGCACACTTCCAATGACAACATCTTGTTGTCCATCGTATATTACATTTATGGAGAAATTTTACCCTCATCTTTTAAAGCATTTATCTTCATGCAAATCCCCCCAACAGATGTTTGGAGCTGTTACTAAAACGTACTTTGCAAAAAAAATGAATATCGATGCAAAAAAACTCGTTGTAGTTAGCATTATGCCATGCACAGCAAAAAAATATGAATGTACAAGAAAAGATATGTATTCATCTGGATACCAAGATGTTGATTTATCTATAACTACAAGAGAAACAGCAAAATTTTTAAAACAAAAAAATATCGATTTAAAAACAATAAAAGAAGAAGAATTTGACTCTCCACTTGGAGAAGCTACAGGAGCTGGAGTAATCTTTGGAACTACAGGTGGTGTAATGGAAGCAGCACTTAGAACGGCATATGAATTTCTAACAAAAAAAGAACTAAAAGATATTAATTTCAAAAGTGTAAGAGGGTTAGATAATTTCAAAGAAGCAACAATTGATATAGCTGGTAATAAAATTAATGTAGCTGTTGTTCATGGTCTTGGAAATGCTAGAAAAATATTAGACGAAATGTCAAACAACACCTGTAAATATCATTTTGTAGAAGTTATGGCATGTATTGGCGGATGTTTAGGAGGAGGAGGACAACCTATACCAACGAATAATGAAATCAGACTAAAAAGAATGAAAGCAATATATAAAGAAGATGTAGATTTACCTATAAGACAATCTCATAAAAATCCATCTATTATCAAACTATATGATGAATTTTTAAAAAAACCATTATCAGAAACATCACATAAACTTTTACATACTAAATATACTAAGAGAGAATATTTATGAAAAAAACAAAAGCTAGAGCAATAGAATGCAAAACAACATATATAAGCTTTGCAGTGGTTAGTTATTTTATTATATTAGCCGTGCCGCTATTACTAGGCCAATTTCGTTGGTTTACAGGGATTACAGTAAATACAATATTTATTCTAGCAGCATTAAATTTTCGTAATAATTCCTATATACCCATGATTTTCCTGCCAAGCATTGAAAAAATCTTTGGCGCATTAATCTTAGGTATATTTTTCTATTATCTTCTATATATCATTCCATTTATTTGGATAGGTAATGGACTATATATTTCTCTATTTCGCTATTTCAAAAACAACATAAAAATGCATTCTCTAGCTAGTATTGTCCTTTCTTCTTTGATTAAAACAGCGGTTATATTTGTCCCCACATTTATTTTATATATGTTTGATTTAGTTCCATATTTATTTATGATAGCTATGGGAGCTATGCAATTTGCAACAGCAATAACAGGTGGCGTTTTAGCGCTATTAATCAACCAAACAAAATTTTTTCAGAACTTAAAAAAATGTGAATTTAGAAAATAAGTTTTAATAATTTTCAAAAGTTGAAGGTATTGGCGATTTAATATTTACTTTGGCTTTAGTTATAGGATGGATAAAACTCATCATATGGCTATGTAAAAGTAGTCTTTTAACATATTTTTTATATGTAAAGTTTTTGCAATACAAATAGTCCCCTAAAATAGGATGACCCATTTCTAAAAGATGAACTCTTAATTGATGTGTCCTTCCAGTTATTATTTCACAACGAAGAAGTGTAGTATTATTTTTTGAATTAACCTTTTCAAAATAGCTCAATGAATATAACCCTTTATCACTATTTGTACTTTTCCAAAGGGTTTGTCCATCGAAATATGATTTTTTTGATAAATAACTTTCTATCTTACCTCGATTTTTCAACACTATATCATCAACAATTGCAAAATATATTTTCTTAACTTTTTTTAATAAAAAAAGTTTTTTCATCATCATTTTATAGCTTTTCTTTTTTGCAAATAACAATACTCCGCTAGTAGCGCTATCGAGTCTATGCACAAGAAAATAATGATTATCAAAAAATGAAATAAAATTTTCATCTTTGCAGACAATACCCTCTGGTTTGTCTATAGCAATAAAATATTCGTCTTCATAGAGGATTTCAATATTCTTATTTTCTTTTTCATTTAATATATCATTCCAAGATGAAGCAATTTCTATTCGATCGTTTTCTCTTATTTTGTGTGTGCTAAATCGCTCTATAGAGCCATTAACCGTGCATGCTCCTTTATCTATCAATCTTTTAATTTTCTTTTTAGATATGTTAGAAAAAGTATTTTTTTCTGATAAAAAAGAAAGAAGCCTCTTATCTTTATCAGAATAAGAAGCTTCCCATGATAATTTATTACTAGCTAAAATCACTTATAATACCTTCTAAAAATTCTATTAAAAGGCGGACTCCAAATCCCGTAGCATATTTCGGGTAATACCCTTTTTTCTGCAGTGTATAGTTAGTCCCTCCAATATCTAGATGAGCCCAAGGGACTTTTGATTTTTTTACAAATTCATTTAAAAATAGTGCTGAAATAATGGTAGCACCTTTTCTTTTACCAACATTTTTTATATCTGCAATATCTGATTTCAATGTTTTAAGGTATTCAAAGAATAATGGAAGCCTCCAAATATATTCCCCTGTTTCTCCAGACGCATGTTCAAGACGCATTGCTAGTTCATCATCTGATGCCATCAACCCTGCCACCTCATCGCCTAATGCTATAGAAACAGCTCCTGTTAATGATGCTACATTGACAATACGTGTTGGAGATAGATTATCTATCGCATAAGATAAAGCATCCGCTAATATCAACCTACCTTCAGCATCGGTGTTTACAACCTCTACGGTTTTACCATCATAGCTTTCATATACATCACCAGGTTTATAACTATTAGGACCAATAGCATTTTCTACCGCCGGAAAAACTACAGTTACATTAACTTTCATATCCAATTTGGCAACCGTATAAAGAGTTGATAATATTGTTGCAGCACCGGACATATCTGTTTTCATGTCTTCCATACCGGTTGAGGGTTTTAAACTAAGTCCCCCGGTATCATATGTAACACCTTTTCCAACAAATACTGTATGGTCTTTTGAAGATGGATTGCCCTTATATTTTGCAACAACAAAATATGGGGAATTATTAGACCCTTTAGAAACTGCTAAAACAAGACCCATATCTTGTTTTGCAATCCATTTCTTATCAAAAACATTAACAGTTAATTTACTACTTATTTTTGAGAGTGATTTAGCAACGCTAGCTAAATGAGCTGGCGTTTCTTCATCAGCATTATTATTTATCAAATCCCTAGCAAAATATACCCCTGTTGAAATAGTTTTTACCCTATCAACAATTTTTCTATTTATTTTATTTGCTGATATCACGCATAGATTTTCTAATGGGTATTTTTTTTCTTCACTTTTCAATTTTGAAAACACATAGTTAGATAATAATACTCCCTCAATAGAAGCTAAAAGCAATTTGTCTTCGTCACAATTTTCAATTTCAGGGAGTAAAATGCTAATTCTTTTTAATTTTTTTTCGATACACGCTTTTATAGCTTCCCCATAGGCATATCTAATATTATCAAATGTTATTTCATCATCCCCTAATCCTAAAAAGAGAAGTCTATTTTCCTTATCATTGTTTACATAGATAAAAAGGACTTCTCCTTTTTTCCCTGAAAAATCTTTTAGCTCTATTGGCAATTCAATAGAAGAAGATAATTTTTTTAATTTTGATACTACCTTTACATTATTTTTTTCATTAACAAAAGGTATTATTAAACAATCACTTTTAGACCGTGTAGAAAATGATTTTGCAAAACGTATTTTCATCTTTTACCTTTTATTAAAATGGGATTTCATCATCCATAGAATAATCTGTGGTATTTGATTCTACATTTGTTCCTGTAGCTACCCCTTCAGCGACTGGTGCAGAAGCAACAGTCTGAGTATCTTGTTGTTTTTCTGTCCTTCCAAATGGACTAAAAGTAATATTACTTGCAGTTATACCCATAGAAACTTGAGCTTTACCTTCTCTATCTGTGAATATCTCAGGTTTGTTCATTTCACCCATTACAATTATTGAGCTTCCTTTTTTTAGATAAGGCATCATTTTATCAAATTGTTCTCCCCAGATAGTAATCCTCCACCATATGGTTTCATCTTTTCCAGAGCGTCTAGCTTTAGCCGCTAATCTTAGAGTTATTACTTTTTGTCCTGATGAAGTAAATCTAACCTCAGGGTCAGCTCCTAAATGTCCAGCAACATGTATAAAATTCATTTGATTTTTCTCCTTTTATCAAAAAATAACCTTAAAAAAGCATTATCTTTTCATAATATAAATTGTTCAAGCGTTATTTGTTATTCTTGATCCAACATAAAATAAAATACTACCAAGTAAAATAAATGGTATACTTAAGTATTGACCCATTAATAATGATTGATTCATTAATAAATGGCTTTCATTAACCTTAAAAAATTCTATTACAAACCTAACACCGAATATTAAAATAAAAAATAATCCTATCATTTTACCTTTAGAAAAGAAAAATGAAGGCCTTCTACTCAATATAAATAGCATTATAAAAATAATTAGATATGAAAAACCCTCATATAGTTGTGTGGGATGGCGCGGCGCTATTGGTCCATTATCTGCTGGATTAAGAAAAATTATCCCCCAAGGGACAGTTGTTACTTTACCTAGTATTTCCTGATTAAAAAAGTTTCCAATACGTATAAAGATAGCAGCAAAAGCTGTTGGCATAGCTACTAAATCAAGTACCATCAAATTACTAAAAAATGGGAATTCTTTTTTAATAACTTTTACAAATAAAAATATCATTATAATGATAGCAATAGCAGCGCCGTGGCTAGATAAGCCTCCTTGCCAGGTTTGTAAAATTACTAAAGGGTTAGATAAATAATATGACGGGGTTTCATAAAAAAGAAGATGCCCTATCCTAGCTCCTAATACTGTCGCAACAATCATATAAAATAAAAATTTATCTGCTATTTTCTTTGAATATTTATTCAAATCGCTATCATTTAATGTGGAAAAATTAGAAAGATATCTCCTTACAAGAATACGGAAAAAATGATATCCTCCTAGGAAACCTAATGCAAAGAAAAAACTATACCAATAAATTGGCAGATGAATAAATGGAAGTCGAAATATTTCTCTTGCAGGATCCCATGAAACCCATGCCAACATATAGCCTCCATTTTTTTGCATGTAATATAACTGAATAATAGCAATGTTTAAAGTAAAAATAGTAACTATAGGAAAACATAAAGAAAAGTGGTTAATACTTGCACTTAAAGAATATGAAAAAAGATTGCAACATGAAATAGAATTTGAATGGATTATAAAAAAAGATGAGTTTCAATTAGAAAAATTAGTAGAAAAAATTGAAAGCTATATCTGTTTAGATTGTCAAGGCGATCTATTATCCTCCTATGAATTTTCAAAAAAATATTTTTACCTACTTGAAAAACTAAACAGCAATTTAACAATATTTATTGGTGGAGATAGAGGATTTTCAAAAAAAATCCTAAAAAAAGCAAAATACCTCTTAAGCTTATCTCCTTTAACATTTACTCATCAAATGACAAGACTAATTTTACTCGAGCAAATATACAGAGCTCACCAAATAAGGAAAAATTCAAATTATCATAAATAATACTCAATCAAAGATGACAAAAAATTATATGAAAATTACAATGCTAAAAAATATATTAATAAATCCTTGCCTCAAAAACAAGAAAGAGATGTTTTTATGAATATAGCTCTTGCATTTACTAGGTTACTATTTCTTATTTTAAGTATATTTTTTATGACATTATATATGATATCAATGCCTGAAGGTACTCTGATGTCTAATGCTATAATTGGTGTGAGTATCGGAATAATTTTCGCATTTATTCTTTATGGTTTTGATGTGCTATTTCGAAAGCATAATCTTAGATCATTTAATATAGCTATTATTGGACTATTTGTTGGCTATCTAATGGGGTTGGCATTAGTTTTAATATTTAATACAATATTAGATATAAGTACTCTTACCATACATTTGCAAGGGCAGGTTATAGAAATAATAAAAATAGCATTATTTCTTTTTGGAACATATCTTGGAACAGTAATGACTCTAAAAGCTTCTGACGAATTATATGTGAGCATACCTTTTTGTTAAATTTGCTCCAACAATGCAAAAGAAAAAAGATTTAATAATAGACTCTTCTGTATTAGCAGACCCTAGAATTATTGATTTAGCATCTAGCGGACTTGTAGACCACCATCTAATTATCCCTCGTTTTGTAATAAAAGAGCTATATGCTGAATCTGAAGGGAATGATGAATTCACAAAAAATAAAGCCCTTCGCTGTCTAGAATCTTTAAAGAAATTAGAAGAATTTCCAGAATTAGAAATGCGCTATAACGACACAGATTTCCCTGAAATAAAAAATCAACAAAGCAAAATCATTAGATTAGCAAGGTTATTAGATTCAAATGTCTTAACAGCAGATATAGATAGGATACAGATAGCAACAATTGAAGGAATACGAATAATCAACCTTCACAATCTATCTAATGCGCTAAAACCTCTAATGGAAGCTGGAGAGATTTTAAAAATTAAAATACAAAGGTATGGAAAAGAACCAAGACAAGGTGTTGGATATTTAGATGATGGAACAATGGTCGTTGTAAATGGCGGTGGTGAATATATCGGTGATATGATCTCAGCACAAGTCTTATCAGTAAAACATACAGCTTCTGGAAGGATGATATTTTGCAACACCATGGAAGAAGAACCCCATATTTACCACAACCATGAATAACATAATAGAAGGTATCGGAACCGATATCATAGAAATTGAAAGAATAAAAAAGAGTATTGAGCATCATAAAGATACCTTTATCAATCGTATTTTCACGAGCAGAGAAAGGAAATACTGCGAGAAATTTAAAAATCCATACCCTCATTTTGCTGTTAGATTTGCCGCAAAAGAAGCTGTTGCTAAAGCACTCGGAACTGGAATTAATTCCAAAGTTAATTGGCTAGATATTGAAATATGCAATGAAGAAAGTGGCAAGCCCTATGTAATTTACAAAAAATCTAATTCAAAAAACATTTTTCTTTCTATTAGCCATAGTGAAAAATATGCTGTAGCTTTTGCAGTAATTACAAATTAAAAAGAAAATGGCAATTCATATTTAAATGTAAAAAAGTTGACATCTTCTGGACATAATTTTGCTAATACCCTTCTTGAATAGGCAAAACTAAGCATTCCATAGACTCCAAATTCATATCCATACAGAAAGGAAATATCAACAGCTTTTTGCCTTATTTTCCCATAGCCATCAAAGTGTTCAATATCAACACTATGCCTTTTCCCATACCCATGTATTAGGTCTAAATAAAATGCTCCTTTATGTCGTTCGTTATATTTTCCTTCCATTCCAAAGATCCCTGTTATCCAAGGAGATCCTTTATTTGCAAATCCAATTAACCCGTAAGCCCATAGTCGCAATCTAAAAAGACTTGTAAAATCAAATTCTTTACCTAGTGCAATATTTCCAACAAATTCATAATTTCCATGGGAAGGACAGCTAATATCTTTTAAACTACTTTTAGCAGTATATTTAAAGTATCCACCTGTTGCTAAGCTAACAATATCCCCTACAATATCATCTAACCAGAGATATCGAAATTGCAAAGCCGTAGTACTGAACCTAAATGACATATCTGTAGTTTTTCTAAATTGCAAATCTCCATCTACAGTCCATTGAGGGGAAAATGGAAATTCTAAACCAAAGGACAATAAATTATCATTATATCCGCTTGTTAATTGCACAACAGCGCCGTTTACTTTATTAAAATGGCTATATTCATATTCTGTAATAAATGTAAATTCATATACATCACCAAACCATGGCTTATATTCTAAAGCAAAAAGAAAGGAAGGAATAACAAATAAAAAACATATGTTCTTAAACATGGATCAACCCTTTTTCTGAGAGATACCTTTCTGCATCTAATGCTGCCATACATCCCGACCCAGCTGCAGTAATAGCCTGTTTATAAACACTATCTTGAACATCTCCTGCTGCAAAAACTCCATCTACATTTGTAAAAGTAGAACCTTTTTTAGTTATTATATATCCTCTATCATTAATATCTACTTGCCTTTTCAAAAACTTTGTATTAGGGGCATGGCCTATTGCAAAAAATACTCCTGAGGCTTCTTTTTTTTCTTCTTTATTCGTTAATACATCTTTTAAGGTAATAGATTTAACAACATCATCTCCCTCTACTTTAATTAAAACCTTATTCCATAGTATTTCAATTTGTGGGTGATTCATTACTCGTTTAGCCATAATAGAAGAAGCTTTTAATTTATCTCTTCTGTGAACAATAAACACCTTTTTTGCATATTTTGTTAGATAAATAGCTTCTTCAGCTGCGCTATCTCCCCCTCCAATAACATAAAGATCTTTATTTCTAAAAATTGGAGCTGCGCCATCACATACAGCGCAAGCAGTAACTCCTTTTTGCCAAAATTCATTATCTCCAGCTCCTGGAATATCCAATCTATTTGCAATAGCACCTGTGGCTATAATAACAGCATTTGCTTCAGTACTAGTTTTACTTCCAAAAATTTTAAAAGGATAAGAAGAAAAATCTACAGACAACACATCTTCTAATAAAAATGATGTGCCAAACCTTGCAGCTTGAGATTTAAAATTTTCAATTAGCTGTGGCCCTAATACTCCATCTGGAAACCCTGGATAATTTTCAACATCAGTAGTTGTCATCAACTGACCGCCAGCTATTCCAGAAGAAAACCCCTCATAGACTAAAGGAGAAATATTAGCTCTAGCAGCATAAATAGCCGCGCTCATTCCCGCTGGTCCCGATCCTATTATAACTAAGTTTTTTTTCTCCATATTTTCCCCTTCATCTAAATTAAAAATTTCAAAATACACCAAATTAAGATTTGTTTGAAGGATTTGTGAATTTCGCTATACAAAATGTTATAATAAAGGTAATTTTTAAAAGGGTTTTAAAAAGCCCTCTTTTTTACTAATAGAATGAAAATTCAATTTTATTAAATCTAATAAAACAGTAACATTTTTCCCGAAAATCATTTATTTAAAAAAATTATATTATAAATA
>CAYUWE010000013.1:0-12708 GCA_964448255.1 uncultured bacterium
ATTATAAGTTTATTGTTAAAAATCACGCCCTTTGGTGGTGTTGTTGCAGGAGTCTTCTCACAAGAAGCTTCAGCAAAACGTACTGATATTGCTGTATCTGCTGAGAGATGTAAAAGAATGGTCCAAGCATCTAGGGCTTGGGAACAAGTTAAACCATTTATAGAAGGAATGCCTGAATTATCGAAATTACATAAAAATGGCGATTGGAAAGCAATTGCTGATATATTAGGAATAAATGGAAATGGTATAGATATAAAGCGTATTAATTGGTTATTAATTAAAGCGGATAAGTATTTATCAAGTAATTCAGGATATGCAACTGAAGGTATTTTTAGGGAATCACCAATGAGTAAAGAATCAAAAAAATTATTTTCTGATTTTGAAAGAAATAAAGATATTGTTCTTAAAGATGCTCTTGAAACTGCATGTTTATTGAAAGAGGCTTTAAGAAATTATGATGAGCGTGAAATTCTTTTTGTTGAAAAAGAATCTATGGAAGCATTGAAACATAAATTTAGTTCATTAACAAAAGAAAAAAAAGTGTTAGCAGAAAATGCAATAAAAATTCTTTATAATGTTGCTCGTGAAAGAGGAAAAAATAAAATGGATATGAAAAATATATTTAATGCATCTCCAGCTTGGGAAGCTTTTTTAGGTCTTAAAGCAGAATTTTTAGAAGTTGTTTTAGAGCAAATGAAAAGAGAAGGTGGTATAGAAGCATTTTTTGGACGATTCAGAGATCAATCAGATGATGTAGAACCAAAAGAACTATCAATATATGAAAAAATTAAACGAATTTATCGTACGGCTGATAGTATTAATAAATCGTTAAATGCATATGAAGCATCTCAGGTTTCTTATGAAATGTTATCTGATGCCATGCATACTGTGACTGTAATGATAAATAATTTATTATTAGAAGAAGGAAAAACTAAGGAAGAACAATTAGCCTTATTACAATTTCGAGCTTCTGCTGAATATATGAGAAATAGTTTTACTAATTTTTTAGAGGATTCAAAAGAAGAAATGAGAAGCAATCAAGAACGTCTTGAGGCCTCTAAAAGTGAAGTTAGTTTATTTTTAATGAGCATAAGAAAAAATTTCCGATCTGATATAGAACCTGTTGTTGTTTCACAAGCTGTAGGAGGTTCAGCGGATTTAAGAGCAAGAAGAAGACATGCAATGAGAATTGAAGGAAAACTTTTTAAATAATGCATCTAACAGAAAAAGAAATCTTATATTGTGATAACCATCTTTTGGTAGTAAACAAAAGATCAAATTTATTAACACAACCTGATAATTCAAATAATCCAAGTTTGCAAGAGTTAGCAAAAGAATGGATAACAAAGAATAATAAAGGCGGTGTTTTTTTACATTGTGTACATAGGCTTGACAAAGCTGTTAGTGGTATCGTTCTTTTTGCAAGATCAAAAAAAGCCCTTTCTAGATTAAATTCCCAAATAAGAGAAAAAAAAGTTTTAAAAAAGTATGTAGCTAAAGTTGAAGGTAAATTAACAACTAAAAAAGGTGTTTTAGAAAATTACTTAACTCACAGGGATTTTTATTCAGAAGTTGTTTCACAAAATGAAGGGCAAGCAAAACTTGCTAAATTAGAATATTGTGTTGTTCATGAAAATGATGATAGTAGTGTTGTAGAGATAAATTTGATTACAGGAAGGTATCATCAGATTAGATCGCAATTTTCTCATATTGGTCATCCAATTATTGGAGATAGTAAATATGGGGGTAAATTGAAATCAGATAAAATCATGCTTCATCATTGTGAAATGGAAATAATGCATCCTGTAAAAAAAGAGAAAATGAAATTTTCTTCTAAAAGTTGTTTTTTTCTTTCCAATTCCACCATTTTAAAAAATCTGGATTATGATTTTTCTCTGTAGCAAAATATATTGCACAGCGTATTACATATAAAACACAACGGTCTAGTTTGCATTTTTGATAGTCACAGCATTTTAGGTATAGTGAGTCGGCATCAGCATTTTTTAGATCATTTAATGATCTTAGACCAATATTGTAAAAATCATTAGCAGTGCATATCCCGACTCCTGGGATTTTCATGAATTCTTTTAAGATTTTTTCTTTTTGCATATTTCAATAATTCCTGTTCCTGACCAATGTCCAAAAGAGGTTAAATCAAGTTTTGGAAATGTTATCTCTCTCCACATTTTTAGCATCGTCCATACGCGTATATCATCAAATATTATGTAACAGGTGTTTAAAAATTCAATTGTAGATAGTTTATCTAAGAGTATTTTTTCTAAAACTCCATCATGCGTAGCATCGATAAATATCATTGTAGATTCTTTTAATAGGGATGTATATTTATTAAATGTAGGTTGCTGTGATATGTCGTCGACATATTGAATTAGTCTTTTATCTTCAAAATCTTTTTTTTCTAAAACTGTATTTTTATCATCTTCCCAAGAAAAAAGATCAAAAGTGATTATTTGGCTATCTTTTTTAAGCGTTTTTTTCATTGCTAAACTAGATAATCCTGTTGCAGTGCCTATTTCGATAACAATTTTTGGTTTTAGAAATTCTACAAAACCACAAAGAAGTTTATAATGCTCTCCTGGCCATATGTTTGGATAATATGGAGGAAAAAATAGCCTTTTACTTAAATCTGCTAAATCTATTGATCTTGCAGCGGATATTGCTTGTAGGCTTGTTTCTATTAATGTGTCTGTTGGAAAAGCATTTTCATCATGTGAAGATAAGATCATGGAATATTCACCATGCTCTACAGTTACAGCTGGTGGCAAAAAATCTTTCATTTTCTTTTTTTTCGTAAATAACATTATTTTTATCCCATAAATATAAGAGAACTATTGTTTAGAATTCATTTTTAAGAAGCAATCAAAAGTTTGAATGGAAACTTTAAATTAATTTTGATTGTTTGTAGAATCAAAAGTCAAAAAAATTTTGGTAAAATCATATGAGAATATTGGTTGTAGGTGGTGCAGGATATGTTGGTTCAGCATTGGTTTTAAAGTTATTAGAAGAAGGATATAAGGTTCGCGTATTAGACCTATATTTATATGGAAGAGTTTTTGAGAAAAATGAGAATCTAGAAGAAGTTGTAGGTGATGTTAGAAATAAAGAGCTTGTGGATCAGGTAACAAAAGATTGCGATGCTGTAATACATTTAGCATGTATTTCTAATGATCCAAGTTTTGAATTAAACCCAGAGCTTGGCAAATCTATAAATTTTGATTCTTTTGAACCATTTGTTCAACTTGCAAAGAAAAATAAAGTTAAACGCTTTATTTATGCATCATCATCATCAGTCTATGGAATAAAACAAGAAAAAGATGTTCATGAAAAAATGGATTTAGAGCCGCTAACAGACTATTCTAAGTATAAAGCTCTATGTGAAGAAGTATTGTTAAAATATGTAGATGATTCATTTATTTGTACAATATTAAGACCATCAACTGTGTGTGGGTATTCACTTCGTCAAAGACTAGATTTGGTAGTTAATATACTTACAAATTTAGCATATAATACTGGTAAAATTAAAGTTATGGGCGGAGATCAAATGAGACCTAATATCCATATCAACGATATGGTTAGAGCATATTTACATGTTTTAAAAGAAGATAAAGAAAAGATACAAGGTGAAATTTTTAATGTAGGATATGATAATTTTGCTGTTTTAGATTTAGGAAAAATGGTTCAAAAGGTTTTAAAAAAGAAAGATAAAAATGTTGATATTGAAATAGTTCCAACAAATGATAATCGCTCATATCATGTTTCTTCAAAAAAGATTTTAGAAAAGCTTAAGTTTTTTGCAAAAAATTCAGTGGAAGAAGGTATTGAAGACTTAGTAGAAGCCTTTGAGAACAATAAATTGCCAAACTCTTTAACGGATAAACGTTATTTTAATATCGCAATGATGAAAGAAGAAAATTTAACATAAGGTTGAAAATGAAAGCTTTAGTTACAGGTGGAGCAGGATTTATTGGCAGTCATTTAGTTGATTTGTTACTTGAAAAAGGTCATGAAGTAGTAGTTATAGATAATCTTTCAACAGGAAGAAAAAGTAATTTAGATAAAGCACTTGACAATTCTAAATGCTCTTTTTCCCAAAGAGATATTAGAGAAATTGATCAAATTGATGAATTATTTTATGGAATCGATTGGGTTTTTCATTTAGCAGCATTAGCAGATATTGTTCCATCTATTGAAAAACCAAGAGAATACTTTGAAACTAATGTAAATGGAACATTTAATGTATTAGAATGTGCTAAGAAAAATAATGTTAAGCGTTTTTTATATGCGGCTTCTTCATCTTGTTATGGTATACCAGAGGTATATCCCACTCCTGAAACCTATCCAGCACAACCAAAATATCCTTATGCTTTAAGTAAGTATTTAGGAGAACAATTAGTAATGCATTGGCATCAAGTATATCAATTGCCAGCGCTATCATTAAGGTTTTTTAATGTTTTCGGACCAAGAGCAAGGACAACAGGTGTATATGGAGCAGTATTTGGAGTTTTTTTAGCACAAAAACTTCATAACAAACCATTTACTGTTGTAGGTGATGG
This sequence comes from uncultured bacterium, assembly GCA_964448255.1. Taxonomy (GTDB): domain Bacteria; phylum Chlamydiota; class Chlamydiia; order Chlamydiales; family SM23-39; genus CAYUWE01. The sequence continues at coordinate 4,572 of CAYUWE010000013.1, forward strand.
AAAGCAAACAAGAGATTTTACGTACGTTACAGATATAGCAAGTGCTATTTATTCAGCTATTTGTTCTGATATTGTAGGAGAGATATTTAATGTTGGAAGTTCAGGTCATTATAGCATTAATGAACTAATAAAAATATTAGAAGGCCCTGTTATTTACGTGCCTAAACGTCCTGGAGAGCCTGATTGTACTTTTGCTGATGTTTCTAAAATAAAAGACAGGTTAAATTGGGAAGCTAAAATTTCATTTGCAGAGGGTGTGACGAACCTAAAAGAAAATATTCAAGCGTTTAAAGACGCGCCTTTATGGGACGAAGAAAGCATTAAAGAAGCCACTAAAACTTGGTTTAAGCATTTAAAATAGGTTGTTATGATTAAAGATAGATTAGATAAGTTCTATAATTTAATTTCCCAAACAAAGTGTAGTTATAAAGATACATATTTAGAAGTAAAAGATATGTATCAGGTAATATGGAATATGCTAAAGAAAGTAAAAAAAGAAAAAAATATTGTTTATATCATAGGCAATGGTGGAAGTGCTGGAATAGCTTCGCATTTTTGCACTGATCTTATTAATAAATGTGAAATTTCAACATTTACTTTAGTAGATTCTAATGTTATGACATGTATGGCAAATGATTATGGATATGAATCTGTTTATTCTAGGCCATTATCAGTAATAGCCAAGGAAAATGATTTATTATTTGCAATAAGCAGTTCTGGACAATCTCAAAACATTATCAATGCAGTTTCAGTAGCTAAGAAATTAAATTTGAAGGTTATTACTCTTAGCGGCTTTAAGAATAATTGTCCTTTAAGAGTTTTAGGGGATTTAAATATTTGGCTTAATGCAAAAGATTATGGCCTTGTTGAAATGGGGCATTTTTTTATTTTGCATACGCTTGTTGACTTGTGGAATGTAGACATAGAGATGGTTGAAAAATTACAAGAAGTTTTATATGAATAGTCAAAAGATAAAAACTTTTCCAGATCTATTATTGGAATTAAAAAAACATAGAGAAAAGGGAAAGAAAATTATTCAGTGCCATGGAGTTTTTGATTTATTACATCCAGGGCATATTTTGCATTTTCAACAAGCAAAATCATTAGGGGATATTTTAGTAGTTTCTATTACACCTGATAAATATGTTAACAAAGGACCTGGAAGGCCAGCGTTTAAAGAAAAATTGCGTCTCGAATCGTTAGCTTCTATGGCATATATTGACTATGCTATATTAAACGATTCTCCAGATGCAGTATCAGCAATAAAATTAATAAAACCAGATGTATATGTTAAAGGTAGTGAATATCAGAATTTTAAAGATGATGTAACAGGAAAAATCAAAGAAGAGGTAGATGCAATAGAAAGTTATGGTGGAAAGATTCATTATACTTCAGGAAAAGTATATAGCTCCTCTTCATTGATTAATAAATACTTATCGCCTTTATCTAAAGATGTAAAAGCATTTATTCAAAAGATAAAAAAGACATATTCGACAAATGATTTATTAGAAAAAATTAAGCAATTATCAACATTAAATGTTCTAGTTATTGGTGATGCAATTATTGATATTTATCAGTATGTAGAGCCTTTGGGGCAATCTGGTAAAGGTATTCACCTTTCTGTAGCATGCAAAGACAAAGAAATATTTTTAGGGGGATCATTAATTGTAGCTAGGCATTTAGCTCAATTTGCTAAAAGCGTTACTCTATTAACTTCTATAGGGAAAGACTGTCCATATAACAAGAAAATTAATTCTCAGTTAGAAAAAAATATTTCTACTCATTTTGTTTATCATAATAATCCTTCTTCATTAGTGAAAAAAAGATACGTATTTAAAGATGGAAAGACTCTTACAAAAATGTTTGAAACATATTCATCAAATGAGCAGCTATTAGATGATGAAAATACACAATATGTTGTTGATTATTTAAAAAAAGAGGCTAAGAATTTTGATCTAGTAGTGGTATGTGATTTTGGAAATGGTTTTACTAATCCAATAATTACTAAGGCTATTTCTGAAATAAATAATTTTATTGCTATAAATTCTCAAATGAATAGCGGCAATAGGGGATATAATGTTGTAACGCATTATAAAAGAGCGGATTTTGTATCAATTAATGAACCTGAGTTAAGATTAGCTGCGCATGATCGTAATAGCAAGATAGAAACGTTGATAAAAGAAGTAAGTAATGTAATGCAAAATCCAGCTATTGCTGTAACAAGGGGAGTGAATGGTGCATTATTATTTTCACAAGATAAAACTAGTATTACAGTTCCGGCTTTTTCATTAGATTCGATAGATAGAGTTGGTGCTGGTGATAGTTTTTTAGCTATATCTTCATTATGTATGGCAAAAAAATATTCTCCTATCCTAGCAGGTTTTTTTGGGTCTATTGCTTCAGCTATAGATGTACTGATAGTTGGAAATAAAGATCCCGTTAGAAAAGTTGAATTTTGTAAGTTTTTAATAAGATTGATGAAGTAATAAGGAATATTTTATGAAAAAACGCGTTGTTGTTATAGGTAGCAATTCTTTTTCAGGCAGTCATTACATTGATTTGTTGTTAGAAAAAAATGAGTATGAAGTAATAGGTGTAAGCAGATCTAAAGAGAAAAAGGAATTTTTTTTACCATATAAAAGACATAAGCAAGGATATTTTAAGTTTTTCCAAATCGATTTGAATCATGATCTTATAAAAATAGAAAAAATTTTGGATGAATTTGAACCTCATTATATCGTTAATTTTGCTGCCCAGAGCGAAGTTGGACCTAGCTGGGAAAATCCTCATCATTGGTATCAAACTAATGCAGTTGCATTAACAAAATTAGTGCATATTTTGAAAGATAAGAAATACATAAAAAAATATGTTCATATTTCTTCGCCTGAAGTTTATGGAACCTGTGAGGGAAGAGTCTCAGAAGACAAACATTTAAATCCCTCTACACCTTATGCTGCTTCAAAAGCTGCAGGAGATTTTTCATTATTTACATATTATAAAAATTATAATTTTCCATTAGTAATGGTAAGAGCAACAAATGTTTATGGAGAAGGGCAGCAGTTATTTAAAATTATTCCAAGAACGATAATTTATATCAAGCAGGGCAAAAAAATTGCCCTTCATGGTGGCGGCAATGCTGTAAAATCTTACATTCATATTAGGGATGTATCTAATGGAGAATTATTAATTATGGAAAATGGAAGGATTGGTCAGATATATCATTTATCTCCTTCTCATGGAATATCAATAAAAGATGTTGTTAAGCATATTTGCAATAAAATGAAGGTTTCTTTTGAAGATAATACAGAAATAGCAAAAGAAAGATTAGGGCAAGATAAAGCATATGTTATTGATTCGTCGAGAGCTAGAAAAGAACTTAATTGGTCTGATGAAATTTCCTTTTCTGAAGGTATTGAAAGAACGATTGATTGGGTAAATGATAATTATGAAGAAATAAAAAAAGAACGGTTAGCATATTGCCATGTCAAATAAATTATTTTTTGAATTATTAAGAATTCGTAGGATAGAAGAATTTATTTCTAAAAAATATCAAGAACAACAAATACGTTGTCCTGTTCATTTTAGTATAGGCCAGGAAGCCATCGCTGTAGGTGTATGTAACAATTTAAGAGAAGAAGATATTATTATTAGCACTCACCGTGCTCATGCACACTATTTAGCGAAAGGTGGCAATTTAAATAAAATGATTGCTGAAATTTATGGGAAAGCTTCTGGATGTACTAAGGGACTTGGTGGCTCTATGCATTTAGTAGATTTGGAAAAAGGGATTATAGGATGTACTCCTATTGTTGGAGGAAGTATTCCTATAGGTGTTGGAATAGCTTTTTCAGATAAATTAAATAATAAAAATAATGTTACTACTATTTTCTTTGGAGATGGGGCTACAGAAGAGGGAGTTTGGGCTGAGAGTTTAAATTTTGCTTCATTAAAAGATTTACCCATATTATCTTCACATACAAATAATATAGGTAAATCTTTTGCTTCATTAAAAGATTTACCTATATTATTTGTATGTGAAGATAATATGTATTCTGTAAATTCCCCAATTAATGTTAGACAAGCTAAAAAAAGAGATAGAATAAAAATTGTTGAGGCTCATGGGATTTGTGCAAAAAAAGGTTATGGTAATGATATTGAAGATGTTTTTTCATTAACTAAAGATGCAATAAATTATATTCAAAGTGAAAAAAAACCATATTACTTAGAATTTCAAACATATAGGTTTTTAGAACATTGTGGTCCAAACTATGACCATATAGATGATTTACGTTCAAAAAAAGAAGTTGAGTTTTGGATGAAAAAATGCCCTTTAGAAGCATATTTGGATAGGTTGCTAAAAAACAAAATGATAGGTCAGCAAGAAATTGATAATTTTGAAGAAATAATAAAAAAAGAGATTAAAGAAGCTTTTGAATTTGCCCAAAATAGCCCAAATCCTGTCTGTGAGAAAATAAATATATGAGACAAATTTCATTTTCAAAAGCTCTATTAGAAGCTACTGATATCAAATTACAAGAAGATAAAAGAGTGTATGTTATTGGACTGGGTGTTCCTGATCTAAAAGGTATTTTTGGAACTACATCTGGCCTTCAAGAAAAATATGGTTCTAATCGAATTATGGATATGCCTACATCAGAAAATGCGATGATGGGAGTTGTTATTGGATCGGCTATTAAAGGAATGAGACCTATAATGACACATCAACGTGTGGACTTTTTTCTATTGGGATTAGATCAATTAATCAATAATGCTTCTAAATGGAATTTTATGTTTGCAAATCAAATGAAAGTTCCTATCGTTGTTAGGTTAATAATCGGGAGAGGTTGGGGGCAAGGGCCTCAACATTCTCAATCCTTACAAAGTATTTTTGCACATATTCCGGGGTTGAAGGTAGTTATGCCATCAAATCCATACGATGCTAAAGGGTTATTAATTGCATCTGTTGAGGATGATCATCCAGTAGTATTTTTAGAACATAGATGGCTTTATAATATTTTTGGTGAGGTTCCAAAAGAAAAATATACTGTTCCAATAGGCAGAGCAAAAATAGTTAAAGAAGGGAAAGATATTACATTAATTTCTTGTTCTCATATGACTTTTGAAGCTTGGAGAGCCGTAAAATATTTGGAAAAAGAGGAAAATATTTCAGTTGAACTAGTTGATGTTAGAACAATAAAACCTTTAGATGAAGATTTAATTTTACAATCAGTTAAGAAAACAAAAAAGGTATTAATTTTAGATCCAGATTGGAAATTTTGTGGATTTTCAGCAGAAGTGATGTCAATTATTTCAGAAAATATTTTTAATGAGCTTGAAATTGCTCCTCAACGAATAGCTTATCCAGATGAAATAGTTCCAACTAGTTGGGCATTATCAAATTATTACTATCCTACTGAGAAAGATATTATCGCTAAAGTTTTGCAAATGTTTGGGAAAAAACAAAAAAGTTTAAATATAATTGAAAAAATTTTGGAAGAAAAAATGAAGCCTATGGATATTCCTGATGCTTCTTTTAAAGGACCGTTTTAAATAAGGATTGAATATATGGGACAAGAAATAGATTTATTAGTTAATTATCCTAAGACAAAGAGAAATGTAAAAGAAAGGGGAATAAGTAAAACAAAAGAAGACAGGCAAATTGCAAGGCAATTTGGGAAGGACTTTTTTGATGGAGATAGAAAACATGGATATGGAGGGTTTCATTATCACCCAAGATTCTGGCAACCAGTTATTCCAACATTTCAAAAATTTTATAATTTATCATCTAAAAGTTCTATACTTGATGTTGGCTCTGGAAAAGGGTTTATGTTATATGATTTTATAACATTAATACCTGGGATAATTGTTAAAGGAATAGATATCTCTTCTTATGCTATTGAAAATGCAAAAGAAGAAGTAAAAAATGAATTATTAATTGGAGATGCTATATCTCTTCCTTTTGAAGATAATTCTTTCGATGTTGTTATATCAATAAATACTATTCATAATTTAGAAAAAGATGATTTAGCTAAAGCTTTATTAGAGATACAAAGAGTTTCTAAAAAGAATAGTTATATAACCGTTGATGCCTATAGAAATGATGAAGAAAAAGAATTAATGGAAGCTTGGAATTTAACTGCAAAGACGGTTATGCATGTAGATGAGTGGAAAGCTTTCTTTAATGAAATTGGATATACGGGAGATTATTATTGGTTTATTCCTTGAATATGGAGTTATAAAATATGAAAACAACAGCTGCAATATTAGAAAAACAAAATTGTCCTTTAATAATAGAAGAAATTGAAATACCTAAATTAAAAAGAGGGCAAGTTTTAGTAAAAATAGCTTATAGCGGAATCTGTCGCTCTCAAATTAATGAGATAAAGGGATTAAAAGGAAAAGATCCATTTTTACCTCATACTTTGGGGCATGAAGGTTCAGGTGTAGTTGTAGATATTGGAGAAGGTGTCTCTAAAGTTAAAATAGATCAAAAAGTAATAATATCATGGTTGAAAGGTACAGGAATAGACGCAGGTGGTTGTCATTATTTTTTAAATGATAAGAAAATTAATTCAGGTCCTGTAAGCACATTTTTAGAATATGCTATTATCTCTGAAAATAGACTATATCCAATCTTTGATGGTATTTCACTAAAAGAAGCTTCTCTTTTAGGTTGTGCTATTCCAACAGGAGCAGGATTAATTTTTAATGATATGAAAATACAAAGGGGTAATTCTATTTGTATTATTGGACTTGGAGGGATTGGTTTTTCGTCTCTTTTAGCTGCAAAGTATAAGGAAGCTAATCCTATAATTGTTGTTGATATTTCAGATAGAAAAATTGAAAAAGCAATGAAGATGGGAGCTACTCATAGCATAAATATTGAAAAAGATGATGTTATTGAAAAATTAAAAGATATTACTAAAGGTAAAAAAGTAGATTTTGCACTAGAGGCTGTTGGAAAAAAAGAAGCTATGGAATTAGCTTTTTCATGTGTGAATGATAACACGGGAGTTTGTATTCTTGCTGGGAATTTACCTAGCGGTGAAAAGATATCTATTGATCCATTTGATTTAATCAAAGGAAAGAAAATATTCGGTAGCTGGGGTGGTGGAACGCAATTTGAAAGGGATATTACTAGCTATGTTGATCTAATAAAAAAAGAAAGAACTCATGTATGTGAGTTAATTACTCATGAAGACAAATTATGCAATATAAATAATGTGATTGAGCATATGGAATCTGGCAACAATTTATGTCGAGCAATAGTTGCTATGTAATAAATGTTCTAAAATCTGCATAGCATTTAATGCAGCACCTTTAAGAAGTTGATCACCAACTACCCATAATTCTATATTTTTTGTAACTTTATCTTGTCTTAGCCTACTGCATAGAATATGTGATTGTTTTGTAGCATCATTTGGCGTTGGAAAAACATTATTATCTTCAAAAAAGATGATACCAGGAGTTTTTCTTAAGACTTCTTTTGTTTCTTCTAAAGATGGTATTTCATGAAAAGAGATATTTAATGCAATAGAATGTGCTCTTAAAATAGGTACTCTAACACATGTTGGAGCTATATGAATATCGTCATCTTCTAGAATTTTTTTTGTTTCAAAAAGCATTTTTCTTTCTTCTTCTGAGTAATTTTCATCATCAACTTCAGAATCATGCAAAAATAAGTTAAAAGCATAAGATTGTTTTAAAGAAAAATTAGCATTATCCATAATTTTTCTTGTTTGAAGTAATAGTTTGTTTATTAGTCCATATCCACCACCACTTGCAGCTTGATAAGTAGCTGCAAAAACATGTTTGATTTTAAAGTGCTTATGAAGAAGAAACAAAGGAAGAAGCATTATCGTTGTTGTACAGTTTGGAGAAGCAATAATAGTAGGATTGTTATCTAATAGATGAGAGTTTATTTCAGGGATTACCAAAGGAACATTTGGATCTAGCCTATAATGTGAGGAAAGATCGATTGATATACCGGTCTTTACAAGAGGAATGAATTGTTTTGAAATTTTCTTCCCAGCACAAAAAAATAAAAAATCAAAACCATTTTTAGAAAATGAAGTTTCTACTAGCTCTTCAACAAATATTTTCTTATTTCTAAAAACAATGATTTTTTTTGAAGATT
>CAYUWE010000014.1:0-12350 GCA_964448255.1 uncultured bacterium
AAATTAATTAGCCCTTCTTCTATGTAGTCTCTAACTTCTTTTGTAGGTTTTCTAATATCGAAATATTCAGGAGAAAAAATAGAAATGTTCTTTAATTTTGTTGGGTAAGTATTTTCTTCTAGTAAAGATAAAATTTTTTCATGGTAGCCAATAATGCCACCAATTGATGAGAAAAAATTATCTATTGGTTTTAGTTCGGCTAAAAGAGGCTTTTTTATTTTTTTAATATCATCAATTTGATTGATGATTATGAGAGAGTATATTAGGTATTTTTCGTCTTTAGTGTATTTTGAAAGAGCCTTTTTTTTGTGTTTTATAAATTCTTGAATATTTTTTTCTTTTTCAAGAATAGATGTCTTTTCTTGAATAGTTTTTGCTTTAATTAATTTTTTAATGAGTTTTTGTAAAAACATTGTAGCTGTTATAAATCTTCTTTCCTGACTAATAACAGTCTATGAGTTTTTTTTCATAGAGAAAAAGAAATCTTTTATTTGAAAAATGTTAGGTCCATTAAAAAATGGACCTAACTTGTTAATGTTTAAATATGGTTCTAGATAAAACTGCTAATAGTAATAGCGCTGCTATATTTGCAATTTTTATAAGTGGGTTAATAGCAGGACCTACCGTATCTTTGTATGGGTCGCCAACGGTATCTCCTGTTACTGCAGCTTTATGAGTTTGAGAACCTTTGCCACCTAAATGACCATCTTCAATATATTTTTTTGCATTGTCCCAAGCGCCACCACCACTTGTCATAGAAATAGCAACGAATAGTCCTGTTATAACTATTCCAAGGAGCATAGATCCAAGAGTTATAAATGCTGATTCAAGCCCTCCAATATAATATATAACGAAGAAAGTAATAATTGGAGCAAATACTGGTAATAGTGAAGGGATAATCATTTGTCTAATTGCAGCTTTAGTAAGTATGTCTACAGCTTTTCCATAATCTGGTTTATTTTTTCCCTTCATTATTCCTGGTATTTCTTTAAATTGTCTTCTTACTTCTTGTACCACTGCTCCTGCAGCTTTACCAACAGCAGTAAGACCCATAGAACCAAATAAAAATGGTAATAATCCACCTAAGAAAAGGCCAATTACAACAAATGGATCTTGTAAGATGAATGCACAAGAAATATCAGAAAAATAATGGCTTAAATCTTCGATAAATGCAGCAAATAACACTAAAGATGCGAATCCAGCTGATGCTATAGCATATCCTTTTGTTACAGCTTTTGTTGTATTGCCAACAGCATCTAATGCATCTGTAGTTTTTCTAATAGATTCAGGGAGGCCTGCCATCTCTGCTATTCCACCAGCATTATCTGTAACAGGACCATAAGAATCTAGAGCTACAATCATTCCAGCTAATGCAAGCATACTTGTTGTTGCTATAGCAACACCGAATAATTCTGCATTTAAATAAGAAATGATTATTCCAGCAGATATTACTATTACTGGTAATACTGTTGCTTCTAATGATATAGCAAGGCCTGAGATTATATTTGTTGCGTGGCCAGTTGTTGAAGCTTTAGCAATAGCTTTAACAGGACGGAATTTTGTAGAAGTATAATATTCTGTTAGCCATATAAGAAGGCCGGTAACGGCAAGGCCAACAAGCACACAGTAAAATATATTTTTCCAAGTAAATGATATTTTATCTATTTGATATACAGGTTCATCTACCCCTAGCCAATAATATGTTAGTACACCTATTGCTATGGCTGAGGTTATTGCTGTTACAATAAACCCTTTATATAATGCTCCCATAATATTTTTCTTTTTGCCGAGCCTTACAAAAAATGTTCCTATTATTGAACATAAAATACATACACCACCAATCGCTAAAGGAAAAATCATCATTTTATCTTGTATTGGCCCTGTAAAATAAAGTGCTCCAAGTAACATTGTACCTACTATAGTAACGACATAGGTTTCGAAAAGGTCAGCGGCCATACCAGCACAATCGCCGACATTATCTCCAACGTTATCGCTTATTACGGCAGGGTTTCTTGGATCGTCTTCAGGTATTCCTGCTTCTACTTTTCCAACGAGATCTGCACCCACGTCGGCACCTTTGGTAAAAATACCGCCACCTAGTCTTGCGAATATAGAAATTAGAGAAGCTCCAAAACCAAGAGCTACTAATGCTTCTAAGATATGTTTGTCTGGTAAGTTTAAGTGTTTTAATATAAGAAAATATATGACTATACCAAGTAGAGCTAACCCTACTACTAACATCCCTGTGATAGAGCCGCAGCGAAATGCTAAAGTAAGTGCTTTTTGCATTCCTTTTGTCGCAGCGTGTGTTGTTCTAACATTCCCTCTAACAGAAATGTTCATTCCGATATATCCTGCTAACCCTGATAAAATAGCTCCAATAGCAAAACCAACAGCTACTAAAAACCCTAGTTGCCATAGCAAAATTAAAAATACTGCTACACCGACATAACTAATTACTCGGTATTGACGGTTTAAATATGCACGAGCTCCTTCTTGGATAGCCTTAGCTATTTTTTTCATTTTTTCATTTCCACTATTTGCTGAAAGGACAAGGCTTATCATAATTCCCCCGTATCCCAGAGCAATAATCCCGCTAATAATCAAGAAAGTAAACATGCTAGACATCATGTGATATCCTTATGTAAAATTGTTAAAAAAGTTTTATTTGAATAAGAATATACAAATTTACCATGAAATTTTTATCTCTTCAAAGAGAAAATACACTGATGGAAGAATTTTCTATTATTAATCTATCTTATATCGATAGAAAAACCTTTAATAAAATTATCAAAGACGATGAATTAATTTATGGTAGTTATTCTATAGAAGTAGGGGAGATATTAGTTGTTTTTTATAAGCATTTTCTAATTGGTGCATATTTTACAAAGGATATGGAAGAAGTTTTTAGAAATTTTACAAAAAATACAAAGTTTACAAAGAATCATAAGCACATAAAAAAATATATAAACAAAAAAAATTTTCTTTTAGTAGGAACACCATTTCAGCATAAAGTATGGTCTTTTTTAACAACTATTCCTAAAGGGAAAGTTATTTCATATAAAGATGTGGCTATTGGAATTAATCATCCAAAATCTACAAGGGCTGTTGGAAATAGTATTTCAAAAAATCCTATTTCATATTTTATCCCATGCCATAGAGTTATTAATTCTAATAGAAAAATTGGAGGATACATGTGGGGGAAAGTGTTAAAAAAGAAATTACTCTTTTTGGAAGGTGTTAAAATTCTTCAATAAGAGATTGAAGAGACTTTTTTGCATCTCCAAATACCATAGTTGTATTTTCTTTGAAAAATAGTGGGTTAGTAACACCAGCAAAACCTTTAGACATGGATCTTTTAAACACAAAGACATTTTTTGCTCTGTCAACTTCTATTATTGGCATGCCATATATGGGGCTAGATTTATCATCTCTTGCTGCTGGATTTACTACGTCATTTGCTCCTATAACCAGACATATATCTACGCTGTCCATTGTTCTATTAATATCGTCCATTTCAACTAATTGATCATATGGTACGTCAGCTTCGGCAAGTAATACATTCATATGTCCTGGCATTCTTCCAGCAACCGGGTGTATTGCATATTTTATTTCTGCACCATTTTCTTCTAATAAAGCTGCTAATTCTCTTACTGCATGTTGTGCTTGTGCAACAGCAAGGCCATATCCTGGGACAACAACAATAGATTGTGCTGCTTCTAACACATAATATACATCGCTTGTGGAAGAAGATTTTATTTCTCCTTGTTCATGAACAGGACTAGAAAGAGAAGTAGACCCAAAGCCACTAAATAATACATTAGATAGAGATCTATTCATAGCTTTACACATAATTGAAGTTAAAATAATTCCACTTGCTCCAACGAGAGCTCCAGAAACTATTAAAACGTTATTTTCAATAACAAATCCTGCGGCACAAGCGGCAAGGCCAGAATAGCTATTTAATAGGGAAATAACAACAGGCATATCTGCGCCACCAATAGGTATTACTAAGCTAATTCCTAATAGTAGTGATCCAGCAATAATTATTAGTAATAATAGGTAACTACTTTCAGGGAAAATTGAATAAAATACACCGAGAGTAATGATAGATAGTAGTAAAAGAGAATTTAAAATTTTTTGAAGAGGGAAAAATTTAATTTTATTAAAAAACCTTTCACTTAATTTTCCCCATGCAACTATGCTTCCGGTAAAAGTAACTCCTCCTATTAATATCGTTAAAAAGATGGTTACAGCAGTAAATGTAGCAATATTTTTATTAGTTAAATAAACTGACCATCCAACGAGTAGGCTTGATATCCCACCAAAACCGTTTAACAGCGCTACCATTTCTGGCATTGCTGTCATAGCAACTAGCCTTGCAGCAAATATTCCTATAATTATTCCAATAGCTAAAGCTATAGCTATTCCAGCGTAGCTAACGATTTCATTACTCAGTAGTGTTACTACAATAGCTATAAGCATACCTATTGCAGAAAGTAGATTGCCTTTTATTGCTGTTTTAGCAGAACCGAGTAGTTTTAATCCGAAAATAAATAAAATAGAGGAGAAAAGGTAACATAAGTTGATAGCGATATTCATTTTTTTTCTCCTGATTTTTTTTCTTTAAACATAATTAGCATGCGATGAGTTACGAAATATCCTCCAACAACATTTGTTGTTGCACAGACTATCGCAATAAATCCAAGTAGTGAACTTATGAAACTATGACCCATAGCGCCTGTTGTTAAAATCGCTCCAACTAAAGTAATTCCTGAAATAGCATTAGCCCCGGACATTAATGGAGTATGCAATGTAGATGGCACTTTTGAGATTAATTCAAACCCAAGAAAAATTGATAAAAGAAAAACAAATGCTAATAAAAATGCTGTATGTGGTTCCATTAAATATCCTTATTTTAATTTTTCATTAACTAAAGCGCCATTATGTGTTATCAAGCAACCCTTAATTATTTCATCGTTTTGGTTGATTGAAAAAATATTTTTTTCCTTATCCCAAAAATGGTCTAAGAAATTATATAGATTGGAAGAAAACATCTCAGAAGCGTTTTGTGAAACTTCACTAGGAAGATTAGATAGACCAATAATACGAACGCCATTTTCTTCTACTATTTCATCTATTTTTGATCCTTCAACATTCCCTCCATTTTCTACAGCCATATCGATTATAACTGTTCCTTTTTTCATTTTATTTATCATTTGTTTATCAATTATCATTGGAGCTTTTCTTCCAAACACTTGAGCTGTAGTTATAATGATATCTGCATTTGAGCATGTTTTAGTCATACTTTCTTTTTGTTTTTTAAGTTGTTCTTCTGTTAGTGCTTTAGCGTATCCTTGTTTTGTTTGATCTGTTTTTCCAAGATCGATTTTTAAAAATTTTGCACCTAGTGATTTAACCTGCTCTTCTACTACTTCTCTAGTATCAAATGCTTCTACCCTTGCACCGAGCCTTCTTGCTGTTGCTATAGCTTGAAGACCTGCTACTCCAACGCCAATAATAAAAACGCGAGATGGGGTGATAGTACCAGAAGGGGTTGTCATCATTGGAAGGATTTTTTGAAGTTTTTCAGCCCCTATTATTACAGAGATATATCCTGCTAAATTAGCTTGAGAGCTTAATGTATCCATTTTTTGTGCAAGAGTTGTTCTTGGCATCATTTCTAAACTAAATGCACTAACTTTAGCTTTTTCAAATGCATTAATAATTTCTTTTTCATTAAAAGGATCTAAAAAACTAATATGAATAGATCCTTTTTTCATTATTAGGATTTCATCTATTGGAGGTTTTCTAATACGAAGTACTATATCTGCTGATGAGATCATATTTTTTCTATCAGAATTTACTTTTGCTCCTGCTTGAATATATTCTTCGTCATCAATGTAACAGTTTTTACCTAAGTCCTTTTCAATTTCCACATCGCATTTCAATAATGAGACTAATTTTTTTATAGTTTGAGGAACTATTGCTGCTCTTTTTTCTTTATCTATAGTTTCTTTGGGAATGACTATTTTCATGGCTTATCCAAATTTATTATAAAAAGTAAAAGTATTACATAATTTGAATTATTTTTGAAATAAAGGCTGCCGTATGGCAGCCTTTTTTTAAATTAGATTGGATAAGAAAAATATTTTTTTAGCTCAGAGTGATTTTTTACTAAAGGCAGAGCTAACATTAATAGTAATCTTGCTTTATTTGTTTTTAATCCTGTTGATAGAATTGCTCCAATTTTTTCTAAAGATGCTCCACCACCTTGATCGCCATATTCTGGGAAAACTCCACCGTTATATACTCTGCTTGTAATTACAATAGCTACTTTTTTTGATAATGCATATTTTATTGCTTCAAACATTTCTTTATTTACATTTCCAGCGCCAACAGCCATTACAACTATTCCTCTAGCTCCTTTATCTACGCTGCAGCGTATTAGGCTTCCATCAGATCCTGCATAATCTTCAACTATATCTACTCTTGGCAAATGATCATGGATTGGAAGAGTTTGTTTATATAATACATCATTTATTCGATAGACATGGCCATTTAAGATGTATCCTAAGTATCCTTTTTCTCCAGATTGAAAAGTTTGCGGGTTTGTAGTCTGTGTTTTTTCAACACAATTTGCTCCATTAATATATTGATTTAATGTGATGGTAACACCCCAGTTTTGTGCATTTGGGGAACATACTTGTGTTACTGCATTGATAATATTAGGAGGGCCATCAGAATATGGGTCTGATGCATTACGCATAGCTCCAGTAAATACAACAGGTTTATTTACTGTAAGTGTAACTTCAAGAAAAAATGCTCCTTCAGCCATGGTGTCTGTTCCATGAGTAACAACAACACCTTTGATATGAGGCTTTTTTAATATTTCATTTACTTTTTTACTAAGTTTGGCCCAAATTTCTGGTGTCATTTGAGAACTATCGATATTTGAAAAATTTGTAACTTCAATATTTGCAATTTTTTTTAAAGTTGGAATGGAATTTACTAAATCTTCTCCTGATACTGCTGGAATAGCAGCTCCAGTTTTCGGATCAATTTTTTCTGCTATTGTTCCTCCTGTTGTTACAATGGCAACAGTTGGCAAGTCATTTGCAATGATATTTGTAGTAATTAGTAACAGAAAAAAAATAAATATCTTTTTTTTCATATTCAAAACCTCGTTTTTTTATTAAATTTATTTAATTTTAAAATTATTTTTTTTGACAGTATTTTTCCAGAAATATTATACCTCACTTAGGAACATATTAAAAAATTAACTAGGAAAATTAAAAAATGGCAAAGAAAGTTGTAGATAAAAAAATTAGTCTTTTCTTCCTAATTATGGTTTCTTCGGCTTTGGTAACAAGCATTAGAAACTTGCCAACAATCGCTGAGACTGGACTAAAAATGCTATTTTTTGCAGGTATTGCTGCTCTGTGTTATTTCATACCAGCAGCACTAACTTCTGCAGAATTGGCATCAGGTTGGCCAAAGACTGGCGGTATTTATGTATGGGCAAAAGAAGCTTTTGGAAGAAGGCTTGGTTTTTTTACCATATGGATGCAGTGGAATTATATGACCATAAGCGTAATTGCTATGGTTTATTTTATCGGAGGATCTCTAGCGTTTGTATTTGATCCCAGTCTAGCAGAAAATAGAATATTTTTAATTATTGTGCAGTTATTTGTAGTATGGCTATTTACATTTTTAAACTGTAAAGGCATGCATACTTCTAGCCTTATAAGTACTATCGGATTTTTATCGGGAGTGTTATTCCCAGGAATATTTATTATAGTACTTGGTATTATCTATATGTTTTTAGGTAATCCCGTACAAGTTAACCTAACTCCAACAACGAGTAATTTCTTCCCTGATTTTACACATATTGCAACATTAGTATTGCTCGTTGGATTTATGAGAGCATTTGCAGGGATAGAAGCTTCATCAGCACATGCCAGTAAAGTAGACAACCCACAGCGAAATTATCCTATAGCGATATTTATTGTTGTTATAATTGGTCTTTCTATTAACGTTTTAGGATCAATGTCAGTAGCTGTTGTTGTTCCACAAAAAGAAATAAGCTTAATCGCAGGGATTATGGAAGCGTTTACTTCCTTTTTCAAAAGGTTTCAAATGTTATGGCTTGTTCCTATTATGGGATTTTTAGTTGCGATAGGACAGACAGGGGGTGTTAGCACATGGCTTATGAGCCCTGTTAAAGGATTATTGGCAACAGCAAAAAATGGGGATTTACCATATTTCTTCCAAAAAGTAAATAAACATGAAGTTCCAACGAATCTCTTAATAATGCAGGCAATAGTTATTTCTATAATTGGATCAGTATTATTACTTTTACCTTCAATAAACATAGCATTTTGGTTTTCTGTTGCTCTATCTATGATGATTTATGTAACCATGTATTTCTTAATGTTCTTATCAGGGCTTAGATTAAGGTACTCTCAACCAAAAATTAAAAGGCCTTACCATATACCTGGAAAACATAATATAGGTATGTGGGTGTCTTCTACTTTGGGAATGATAACCATGGTATTTGCTTTTATAATTGCATTTTTCCCACCAGCACAGCTGCCAACAAAAAATCATAATGGGTATGTCACTTTATTAATTATTGGAATAGTCCTTGTCTATATTATCCCAATTGTAATCATGCTTTGTAGAAGGCCAAGTTGGGCTCAACATAAAAAAATATTAAAAAAGAGGTAAGGAGAAGTTATGGATTTTGATGTAAAAAAATACCTTTCTTTGAGTCCATTTGAAGTAAAAAATGAATTAATTGATGTTGTTAAAGAATCTGTTGAAGAGGCAAATAAAAAAGGTGGCAAAGCTAGAGCATTAAACGCAGGTAGAGGAAACCCTAATTTTTTAAATACAACAGTTAGAGAAAGTTTTAGCAGGTTAGATATTTTTGTATCTGAGCTTTCTAAAACTTATTATTCTTACCCTGATTTAGGAAGAAGGCCAGAGAAAAAGGGGATAGCTGATAAATTTTTCGAATATGCAAATAAGCATATTGAAGAAACAGGAATGAGATTTTTAAAAGATGCTTTAGAGTTTGCTATTAACCAATATAAATTTGATAAAGATGAATTTATTTTTGAGATATGTGATGCAACGCTTGGTGATTTTTATCCTATGCCTCCTCGCATTTTCCCACATATTGAAAAAATTGTTACAGAATATTTAGCACAAGTACTATGCCCAGATAAAAAATTGCCAGAAGGAAAATTTGATATATTCGCTACAGAAGGTGCAACAGCTGCGATGATATATCTTTTCAAATCCTTAAAACTAAATAAGATTTTAGATCCAAAAGATAAAATAGCAATTATCACACCCATCTTTTCGCCATATTTAGAGATACCAGAAATAGCGGAATATAATTTTGTAGAAATATTTATCGAAGGGAAAGCTGAATTAGATTGGCAAATTCCAGAAAAAGAAATAGATAAACTTAGAGATAAAAAGATAAAAGCACTTTATTTAGTTAATCCAACAAATCCAACATCTGTTGCGATAAATGAAAAAATATTAAATAAGATTGCACAGATAGTAAAAGAAGAAAGACAAGATTTAATAATTTTAACAGATACTGTTTATGCTACCTTTGTAGAAAACTTTCATTCTCTTTTAAAAGAGATCCCTAAAAATACTATTTGTGTGTATTCATATTCCAAATATTTCGGTGTTACAGGATGGCGCCTTGGTGTTATTATGCTGCATGAAGATAATATAATTGATGAACTAATCACAAAACTTCCAAAAAGAGATCAAAAACACCTTCATGAATATTATAGCCTAGTATCTCCAGATCCAGACCATGTAAAATTTATTGAAAGATTAGAAATAGATAGCCGCGATGCTGCATTAGCACATACTGGGGGATTATCTTGCCCACAGCAAGCATTAATGGCACTTTTCTCATTATTTGATGTTATGGATAATGAAAAAAAATATAAAGCAACCATCCATAGTATTTTGAAGAAAAGGATTAATAATCTTTATGACAATTTAAAAGTAAAAGCGCCAGTTGAAGAAGGCCATACTTATTATTATACTGTCATTGATCTATTGATTTTGGCAAAAGAAAAATATGGAGATGATTTTGCCAAATATTTAGAGAAAAATGTGTTGCTACTTGAATTTCTTTTCCGTTTAGCAAAGGAAAAATATACGATATGTCTTCCTGCAGAAGGTTTTGCAGGGCCTAAAACAGCACTTCGTATATCTATCGCTAATTTAGATGATGATGATTATATAGAGATTGGAAAAAACATTAGTTTTGTTTTAGAAGAATACCATAATGAATGGAAACTAAAATCATAAGATTTTTCATAAAAAGCCCCTTCCAATTTATTTAAGGGGCTTTTTTATTTTTTCTTTACATTTTGTTAACACTTTTCTTGTCATTTTTTTCTTGTCGCTGTAAAGTTTTTCACTCTTTACCAATTAACTTAATCCAGGATGAATTATGAAAAAGATTATCCGTGCTTGTATTATTTTTTCTTTTTTCTTCTTATGTTCAAAAGCTTTATGTACAGAAGATATTCAATTAATTCTCGATGAATGTGTTTTACGAAATAAAACTGCAGGAATGGCTGTGGCAATAATTGATGAGGATGGTATTCGATATTATTCTTCAGGTTATACTAATAACGATAAAGTTCAACTAATTAATGAAAATACTCTGTTTGAAATAGGGTCTGTAACAAAGGTAATAACAACAGTAATGTTACAAAAGTTGATAGATAAAGGAGATTTTGCCTTGTCAGATACCCTGCAGATGCATATGCCTAGTTATGTGCATGTACCTACATATAACGGAAACGAAATTAACCTATTACATTTGGCAACAAACTATGCGGGATTTCCCTATGTCCCTGAAAATTCTAATGTAAAAGATTTATCAAATCCCTTTGCTGGTTATACTGTAGATTTGCTTTATGAATATCTAAATACAAAAAAATTAAATAGAGAGCCTGGAACAGAATATGAGTATTCTAATCTTGGAATGGGTTTATTAGGGCATATCATGGAACTGCGTTATAATATGAGTTATGAAGATATTGTGAAAAAAGAGATATGTGAATCTTTAGGCATGGAAAATACTTGTGTCACTTTATCTAACGAGCAAAAAAATCATTTTGCTATAGGGCATGTTGGAGATGCTGAAGTTGGTTGTTGGGATTTGCCATGTATTGAAGCAGCAGGAGGGCTTCGTTCAACTGCAAAGGATTTAGCACGTTTTATTGCAGCTAATTTAAATCTATTTCCATGTGATTTTTACGAAAGTATGGAAAAAACACACACAGCACTTTTTCCAGCAGTAAATTCTCATATGAAAATAGCATTAGGTTGGCATGTGTCTTCATTATTTGAAAATATCGAGATAGGGCATAACGGATCAACCGGAGGGTATCATAGTTTTGTTGGTTTTTGTAAAGAAACTAAAAGAGGGGTTGTTTTATTAACTAATGGATGTACAAATATTGATGATATAGCAAGGCATTTTTTAGATAATAGATATGAGATGATAGATGAAGAAGAAGTAATGGTAGTAGATCCTATTATCTTGGATAAATATGTGGGTAAATATAGGCATTTGACAGGGCTTACATGTAGGATAGCTAGAAAAGGGTTTAAATTAATAGGAAGCGTTATAGGACATCCAGAAGTGTTATTAAATCCAGATTCTAATACTTCCTTTTATACAACTATTTTAGATGCTCAAGTAGAGTTTTCTATGGATAATGTAGGAAGAGTAAATGGCTTAACAGCAATACGTGGCGATCAAAGATTTTGGCTTAAAAAAGTAGAATAATTATGCCCTGAAAAATATTTCAGGGCTTTTTTGATTGAAAAGTAATAGTAGTAGTAGGGGTATTTGGTCCTTCGTTTCCTTGATACATCAAAAATGTTCCATCTTTGGTATCAAACCATATAGTGGCACTCCAAAAGAGGCTTTCAAATCCTGGTAGAGTTATATTTATTTCGATAGCGTTGTAGTTATTATTATTTATCGTTAAATCACCAACTTCTTTTTTAGTAGCGATTAATCGATTAACAGAGAAGTTTTTTGGTTCAACAGAATAAAAAGTGATATTTACATCTTTTGATATAGCAAATGGTTTTAGGCCAAATCCAAATTGCTGTATCCAATGGGCATTACCTATGTTATTTTCTTTTTCCATATTTTGCCCATTATATTTCCCTGTAGCTAATAGTTTGCCACCTTCTCTTTTAATAGTATAATTGGTTTGGTCATCTTTAGTGTAGTATTGATAATGCTCTAGCACATAATCTTCTGAGCATACTAATTTTGTCAT
>CAYUWE010000015.1:0-1787 GCA_964448255.1 uncultured bacterium
CTATCCCATCAGCGCCTATGCCAAAATTTCTATCACATAGCCAAGAAATATTTTTTTTACTTACCGGAAATATTTTATCTCTATCGTCAAAAAAGATAAAATCATTTCCTATTCCATGATACTTGAAAAATTTGAAATTTTTCACTAAAAAATACTTTTATATGAGTCTACAACATGATCGACAAGACCAAATTCTTGAGCTTCTTGTGCCGTCATCCAATTATCCCTATCTATTGCTTTTGCAATTTCTTTTTCTTTTTTTCCTGTTGCTTTTACGTAAATATCAATAATCATTTCTCTTGTCTTTAGCATTTCCTTTGCTTGGATTTCTAAATCTGTAGCTTGCCCTTGAATAACCCCTGAAATCAATGGCTGGTGAATCATTATTCTAGAAAATGGTGTTGCAAAACGTTTCCCTTTTTCTGCAACTATTCCAAGCAAAGAACCAAATGATGCTGCAAGGCCTGATATCAATGTATATACTGGACAAGTAAGCATTTTTATTTGATCCCATATTGCAAATCCTGAATCTACAGATCCACCAGGGGAATTAATTACTAGAAGAATTGGTTTTTGAGGGTCTTTTTCTTCCAGATACCATAGTTTTCTTATGATCTCTTTTGCAGTATCTTGATCAACTGCATCAGATAAAAAAATCCTTCTTTTTTCTAATAGTACTTCTTCAATTTTTTGATCGATGTAATGTTTTTTATCTTCATTTTGTTTCATTGTATTTCTCCATTTGTAAATTACCAACCAGCTAGTTTTCTATTAATCAAGTATTATCTCTTGATATAATGGATATTTAGATAGAAGAGAAGTAATTGTTTTTTTAACTTCTACTAATTTAGTTTTTTCTATCTCATACTTTGCTTTTGAATTATTTAAAGGTTTTGTATTTTTTAGAGTTTCATATATACACTTTCCTACTGTTTTCATATCCTCTTGAGTCATGCCTAGAGTTGTTATAGCAGGTGTTCCAATACGTATTCCTGATGTATACCAAGGACCCATGACATCACCTGGAAGTGAATTTCTATTAACCGTTATTCCTGCTTCTCTTAATACTAACTCCGCTTGTCTTCCTGTCAAACCAAAGCTTTTATAAACATCAATTAATATCAAATGATTATCCGTCCCATTAGTTACTAAAACAATACCTAAAGATAGTAAACTCTGAGCTAAAGCTTTAGCATTTTTAACGATATTTTCAGCATAATTGCAAAAGGCTTTGCTATTAGCTTCTTTTAGGGCTATTGCCTTTGCTGCCATAACATGAGGCATCGGCCCTCCCAATACTAAAGGACAACCTTTGTCAATAGATTCTTTAAACTCATTATTACATAAGATAAGACCACCTCTTGGTCCCCTTAAAGTCTTATGGGTAGTGCTTGTAATAACCTGAGCATATTTAACAGGATTTTCTTCCCCTACAAATACCCTTCCAGCAACAAGCCCAGCAAAATGTGCCATATCTACTAGTAAAACTGCTCCAACACTATCCGCAATTTCTCTTAACTTTGCAAAATTCAATCTCCTCGGATAAGCAGAATACCCAGCTATAAGTATTAAAGGCTTTATTTCTTTAACTTTTTTTTCAAGCTCTAAGTAATCTAAAAGATTTGTTTTACTATCTACTTCATAAGGAAATGAATGCATCATTTTAGAAGAAATATTTAACCTATACCCATGGGTAAGATGCCCACCTGAAGATAAAGACATACCCATAATTTTTTGTAGGGGAAGAAAATCCTGTTAAATATGCTCAGGTTATTACAAGCACTACC
>CAYUWE010000015.1:1797-11899 GCA_964448255.1 uncultured bacterium
TATTTTCTCATATTCACTATCTGTTAATTCAAAAAGGTTCTTCTTATTTAACTTCTCTATTTCTCTATTTTCAATTTTTTGTACTAATATCGACCAAATGGCAACAATATTTGCATCAGCCCCAGAATGTGGCTGCACATATGCATGATCACAAGAAAAAATAGCTTTTGCTTCATTAATCGCCTTTTCTTCTACTGTATCAACATTCTCACATCCAGCATAAAAACGATGGTGTACATACCCTTCGCTATACTTATCTGTTAAAAGGTTCCCCATAGCAAATTGTACGGCAAAAGAACAATAATTTTCAGAGGCTATTAATTTCAAAAAAGATCTTTGATCTTTTAATTCTTTAACTATAGCAGTAGCAATATCCTTACTCTCCTTAGCTATGACATCTAACGCTGAAAAAAATGCTATTGCTTCATTTGTTCTTTTTTCTTCTTCTACTTTCTGTAAATAATTTTTTAAATATGTCATAGTAAACCCTTTTCCAAAATATTTTATAAAGAAACGTCATATAATAGTACGACAAAAATTATTTTATAGACATTTTCCTTGATGGTTTCCTTAGGAAAGGATAAACTAATTGGGAGAAAAAATCCAAAAAAGAGCTATTACAATGCTAAATTCACTAAAAGTCATACTCGATATCCAAGAATATGATATGAAAATGATTCGCTTAATGCGTCTCAAAAAAGAAAGAGAAAAAGAATTATTAAATATTGAGTCATTATATACCGATTTAACGACCCAAATGCATGAAAAAGAAAAAGAAATCGAAAGCCTCAATACTAATATAGCCCTTCAAGAAAATAAAATTCTTGAAATCAAAGACAAAATAAAAAAATTAGAGACAAAACAAACTAGCATAAAAAAAGTTGAAGAATTTAATGCTTTAACCCAAGAGATGTCTTCTGCTGAAAGGGAACGTGTAGCTACAGAAAATTTGGCAAGTGAATTAATTGATAAAAAAACTTTAGAAGAAGAGATCTTAGAAAAAATAAAAGAAAGTTTAAAAACGACAGTAGAAAATAGTGATACGATTAAAAAAGAAATTTACTCAAGTATCAAACAAATCAATGAAGAAGGAAAAATATTAAAAGAAAAAAGAGATAAATTAGCAGCAACAGCAGACCCGGACATTTTTCGCATCTATGAAAGGCTATTAAAAAATAAAAAAGATAGAGTAGTTGTACCTATAGAAAATCGTACATGCAACGGCTGTCATATCGCTCTAACAGCACAACATGAGAATTTAGCGAGAAAAGGTGAAAGATTAGTATTTTGTGAGCACTGTTCAAGGATTTTATACTGGCCAGAAGGTGAAGGATTAGAAGGAACAACTGTAACAACAAAAAAACGTCGCCGCCGTATGGCAAAAACATAATTTTAATTTCGAAGGGAAAGTAGGCAATCGCTTTTTTAAAGAGGAAAGTCCGGACTCCATAGGAAAAGGATACCAGAGAAACCCTGGGGGCCGTAAGGCTACGGAAAGTGCAACAGAAAATATTTCGTCAGTTAAAAAATACTGAATAGAATGAAAATGATGGTTTTAAGAGCCATTCTGTTTAAATAAATTTAAATAGCTGTAAACCCTATCCGGAGCAAGATTAGTATAGCTTAGTGTTTTTCCGCACAATAAGCTAAAGCAAAAAATCGCTTGAGGAATATGGTGACATACTCCCTAGATGAATGATTGCCATAATATCTTACGATATTTACAGAATCCGGCTTATAACTTTCCCTTCTCTTTTTTACTAACATTAATAACTAAAGCTTGATGATCTGATAGGGCTTCTTCTGGTTTTGTATAATCAAACATTGGACATAAAGATGAATTAACAGAATATGTGTCATCATCTTTGTTATATAATAGAGCATAATCGACGATTGCAGGACATGGTTTTTCTATTTTACCTTTCCACTCATAATCAATAAGATAATCTGTTGCACATGTAGAATCTTTTTCTTCTGTTTGAGATCTTTTATCATTATAAGGATCGACAAAATCTCTTGGAAAAGCTGAATTTCTATATTCATCAGACCCCCATACTAAATTCATATCGCCAACTAAGATTGATGGATAACTTTTTTCCTTTTCTAAATCTTGAACAATTAAGTTAAGAGCATTTTCCCTTTGTATTTTCTCTTCTTTTGTAGGATTTTGATCATCTTTTGATGGAGGAAGATGTGTAGCTACTATTCTAGCAATTACTCTATCTTCAGAAGAAATATTGAAATCAAAAAATCCTTTATTTACTGCTTTTTGTAGGCCGATCCCTGTATCAAAAGGGGTAAATTTAGCGTCTTGTATTGGATACTTACTAGCGACAAAAATCCCGCTATTTTGTGATAAAATTTCAGGTCCTATGTTAAAACAAAAGTAAGCATACTCATCTTTTAATTTCTCATATAAACTATAGCATGCTTCAACATCATTTACTTCCTGTAAGCAAACAACATCAGACGTAGAAGATTTTATTTTCCCTACTACGTCATCTATTCTATCATGCCATAGCTTTACCCCGCCAAAAGGAAGAGAAAACCCTCCAGCAACAAAACATACATTACAAGTAAAGACAGAAATTTTTTCATTTTCTTTTAGGTGTTTTTCTTGTGCATTTCCAACTCTATAGGTAAAAGGCTTTTTCTGAATTAAATTAACTACAATTCGAGGGGCAAATGCAGCTATTGTTAATGCAATTGAAAAAACCAACATAAATGGACTAATAGTAAGATAAAATACCTTTGAAGCAACGCTATTTGTTTTTTCTAAAGCATTTCTTTCTTTTGGAGAAAATCTCTCAACAAGTTTTGATGAATAATCCCAAAAAAACCTATCTATAAATGAATAAGCTCTATGTAAGTCATAATTATCAAAAAAATCTTGTTCTAATATTTCCATCTATGCCCTCGGGTGTGTTTTGTCATAAACTTTTCTTTTTAATTTTGTAGACACATGGGTGTAAATAGTTGTTGTAGCTAAAGAAGTATGGCCTAAAAGTGTCTGTATAGTCTTTAAATCCATTCCATTTTCTAACCAATGCGTCGCTATAGTATGCCTTATCATATGAGGAGTAATGCTAGAAGCAATCCCACTTTGTAAAAGATAATTTTTAAAATTTCTATCTACAGAGCGCGGAGTCAATCTTGTCCCCCACCTATTTAAGAAAACTGCTCTATCATCTTTTTGCTCTTTATGTTCTTTTGTAGAAATGTATCTCAGTTCACTATCCAAATATTTTTTTAGCCATGTAGAAACATTTTTAGTAATAGGAACTATTCGTTGTTTTTTTCCTTTTCCAAAAATATTTATCATTAAATTTGAAAAATCTACATCTTCTCTATTTAATGCTACTAACTCGCTAAGTCTTAGCCCCGAGCTGTAGAATAATTCCATAATACATCGGTCTCTTAACCCCAAATATGAATTAATATCTGGCTGATCAAATAATAATTCCACTTGCTCATAGCTTAATGATCTTGGAAGAGCTCTCGGTCTTTTTGGACTTTCGATATCTTCAAATGGATTTGAAGTTACTAATTTTTCTTTTACTACAAAATTAAAAAAGGAACGCAGAGATGAAATTTTTCGCATAATCGTTCTTTCTTTTTTATTTTCCTTTTGTAAAGCGGCAATATAATACCTTACTATCCATTTTGTTACTAAGTTAATTTGAATTTTATCTGCTTTAATTTCAGACTTTTTCAAGAAATTTTTAAAATAAATTAAATCTATAGAATAATTTCTTAAAGTATGTTCAGACGCATTTTTCATGACGTTTAAATATTCTAAAAATAAATTTACAGCTTTGTCGTAATCCATAAAAAATTCCTCTCTTCAGTGAAAATGTTGTTTTATGAATATCTTTATGTTATCATTTATTATCATTTTATAATTAATTTACGCTATGATTACCCTAGATTCTATTTCAAAAAAAATTTCTTCTCGCTTACTTTTTGATGATGTATCAATTTCTTTTAATGATTATCATAGATATGGATTGACAGGACCAAATGGTGCTGGCAAATCCACCCTTCTTCGCATAATGATGGGTCTTGAAGAACCAACGTCTGGATTTGCGATTCTTCCCGATAAGGTAGGTTTTCTAAAACAAAATATTGATGACTTCCAAGATTATAAAGTTATAGATACTGTAATAATGGGAAATACCAGACTTTGGCAAGCTCTAGAAGAAAGAGAAATTCTATACGCTAAGGAAATGACAGATGAAGTAGGTATGCGCCTTGGAGAATTAGAAGAGATTATAGCAGAAGAAGATGGATACTCTGCAGAGGCAGAAGCAGAAATACTTCTAAAAGGTATGGGTATAGAAGAAGAAATGTACCACCTGCAGATGAAAGCTATACCTATTGATAGAAGGTTTAGAGTACTGCTTTGCCAAGCATTATTTGGTAAACCTCAAGCATTATTATTAGACGAACCAACAAACCACTTAGATATGGAATCCATATCTTGGCTAGAAGACTTTTTATATAAATATACAGGGACTTTAATTGTTATTAGCCACGACAGACACTTTTTAAATACCATAACAACTGATATTGCCGATATAGACTACGACACAATTATCCTTTACCCTGGCAATTATGATGATATGGTTATTTCAAAAACCACACTAAGACAAAGTGCTGAATTAGAAAATAAATCTAAAGAGAAGAAAGTTGCTCAACTTAGAGAATTTGTAGCTAAATTTGGTGCTGGAACAAGAGCGTCTCAAGTAAAATCAAGGATAAAAGAAATAGAAAAAATCCAACCTTCGGATTTAAAAAAATCCAATATCCAAAGACCATATATTAGATTTTTACAAACTGAAGCAAAACAACCAGGGAAAATGATCTTCAAGGTTGAAAACATATCTAAAAGTTATGACGACAATATAGTTATAAATGATCTTTCATTCGATATTATGAGGGGTGATAAAATAGCTATTATTGGGAATAATGGACTTGGTAAGACAACACTACTAAAGTTACTAGCAGGAGTAATAAAACCAGATAGCGGAGAGATTAAATTAGGTCATCAAATTGATATTGGTTACTTCCCTCAAAATCACCATGATGTAATTGATAAATGTCCAAACACTACTCTTTTTGATTGGTTAAAAGAAAAAAAAGAAGGTGTATACGATCAAGAGATTAGAAGTGTATTAGGAAAAATGCTTTTTTCAGGGGATGATGCATTTAAAAAATTAGGGGTTTTATCAGGAGGAGAAACTGCAAGGCTAATTCTAGCTGGACTTATGTTAACCTCACCAAATGTCTTACTTCTCGATGAACCAAATAACCATTTAGATCTAGAATCTGTATCTGCTCTTTCTTGGGGATTAAAAGACTACAAAGGAACACTTTTATTTTCTAGCCATGACAGAGATCTTGTCTCCTCTGTTGCAACAAAACTATTAGTTTTTGAAAAAGATAGAAATATTTCATTTTTCTTAGGAACGTTAGATGAATATTTTCATAAAAAAGCTTTAGTATGAACTTTACAAGAAATAAATTCTTGAAATTAGATTATCACCACCAACAAAAAATATGTTCTGAATTATTAAAAAAAATATATGAGAAAAAACTAGCAAAAAATTCATTTGCTGACCTAATACCACACTACAATCAACTAATACATTGGCTTGGAATAGAAGAATTATCCAACCTTTCTTTTCAAGAGATTTCTAATAGATATCACTATCATTTAAAATTGGGGAAAATCAATTTAAAAGAACATAATCTCTTACCTTCTCTTCGTACAAAAGATAGCACAGCCAAAGAAGAATTTGGAGATGTTATAATTTATCTGGATAACTTGCGTTCCGCTTACAATGTAGGAAGTATTATTAGAACAACAGAAGCATTGCGCCTTGGAACAATTCATTTTTCAAAAAATACTCCTGATACATCTAATGAAAAAGTTGAAAAAACATCAATGGGAACAAGCTCAATTATCCCATGTGTTAAAAACAGCTCATTAAACAATCTAACCCCGCCAATTATTGTTTTAGATACATCAGATAATGCAATAAAATATGATGAATTTATCTTTCCTTTTTCAAAATTTTCAATAGTTCTTGGAAATGAAGAATATGGCGTTAGCCAGGAAATATTAAATCTAGCAGATTATATTATTGAAATACCAATGCTTGGGGTAAAAAATTCAATAAATGTTGCTTGTGCTTTCGCAATAATTGCAGCAGAAATTAAAAGGCAAAAACAATTTATTTTGGAAAATTAATCTTCTTTAAATCTTGCGCAATAATAGTATTTGGGAAAATACTTTTTGCTTCTTTTTCAAATAACAAAAGATCTGTATATCTTGCTGAAAAATGTGTCAATATCAACATATTAACATCAGCTTTTTTTGCGAGTGTTGCTGCTTGCTTTGCCGTCATATGAAGGTATCTTTTTGCTAAATCCTTATGTTCATCTAAAAATGTACTCTCACAAAGTAACACCTTAGCACCTTTTGCCAAATGCATAGCTGCATCACATGGTTTTGTATCTATTACTACAGCTAAAGAATCCCCTTTTCTAACCCAGCTAACATCTTTCAATTCTACTTTTAAACCTTCTTTTGTGATGATTCTTTCTTTTTCTTTTAATTCTCTAACTAAAACACCTTCTATTTTTTTCTCTTTTAAAAGCTTTTTATCAAATTTTATTCTATCTCTTTCTGTGATACGCCATCCAATATTATCAATACCATGATCTAGAAATTTTGCTTCTATAATAAATTTTTCATCTTCTTCTACTATTCCATCTTTATAAATAGGATGCTCTATAACATTGATTGTCTCATGATAAATACAACCATAACGCAACCTATCAAAATTCTTTTTCCCACTAGCAGGATAATAACAATGTATTGGATGAGTAACTTTATCTAGATTAAGCCTCATCAACATCGAACCTAACCCTAAGCAATGATCACCATGAAAATGGCTAATAAATATACGATTAACAACAGGTGGAGCTATATCAGCAAAAATAAATTGCCTTTGTGTACCTTCACCTGGATCAAATAAAAATCCTTCATCATTCCATCTAACTAAATATGCACCATGATTTCTTTTTCTTGTTGGCTGTTGACTAGAACATCCTAAGATAATTATATCTTTAACGCTCATCCGGCCTCCAAGAAAAATACGGAATCCTTCCAAGAATTATCCCAATAATAGCACCGCTAATATGGGCTGCATTTGCAATGTTAGGACCAAATGCTCTTCCAGCATATGCTTCAAAGAAAAATGAAAAAACCTGCAGAGCTAATAGCGCTAAGACATATAATGCTAAAAAGATAATCGTTATTTTAGGTAATGGATATCCTTCCCATGGGGCGATCTTTTGCCGCATCCATATAAATCCAACCATCCCCATGATCACTCCTGAATACCCTAAAAAATAAGGGCCGCTTATAAAATATTGTAAGACATCTGTAGAAACACCAACAATTAATACAAAAAGGATATAGCGGAATTTACTTAATCTAGCTTCCATTTGTTTACCCAATACCCATAGCCAAATCATATTGAATAAAAAATGTAAGAAACTAACATGCAAAAATGCAGGAGAAATAAGCCTCCATATTTGCCCATGCCTTATTTTATCAAATAAATAAGGAGAAAATGCTATAGGTTTAGATTTATCTTTTATATGAGAGACAACAACATCATAAAACCCTGTCCAATATGGCTGCTTTTTTAATGCTTTCCATTTTTCTACAAATTCTTGTGGCTGCTCTGCTTCCGGCTTATTTACATCAATATTATATTCTTTTAATAACTTAGTTTGCTCAACTAACACTCTAGGAACATCAAATAAAAGGTAATATTGAACTGGCGTTAACTGTTGCACACTATCTTTATTAGCTTTAGCTTGAAATAAATTTAATAGATAAAAAAAGGCACATATACCAAAGAAAATTACTGTAACAATATATGGAAACTTCTTTGCCCTCATAGCTTTTATTGATTTTACTCTTTTTAGAGCAATTATCGGATTTTTCTCTGATTGTTTAACCATTACATCACTATTTGCTACATCCTCACTTACAGGAATATCGTATTCATTATCATCTGGGTTTTTTGCAAATTGTTCATATTTCATTTTTGCCTTTTCAATATCATCTTCATTATGAACCCATACACTATAAGAAAAACTATCTCTTTTTTGATCAAATTGACCATCTATTGTATTTTCTATGCCTTCTTTTTGAAGGTACATAGAAAATTTCTTTGCTGATGTTTCTTTATTAAAATTACCAATTATACGCATGATACTATCTTCTTAATAATGTTTGAGGTAGATAATGAAGGTACTAATTTAACTAAATGTATTCTACCATTATATTTTTTAATTACTTTTGCCTCTATACAATCCTCTCCATATGTATCACCATTTACATGGACGTCTGGTTTTATTTCTTCTAAAATCCTACAAGGTGTGGTCTCATCAAACCAGGTAACATAATCTACAAATTCTATAGCAGACACCATCTGCAATCTATACTTTAATGGTATTATTGGACGAGATAAACTTTTATATTCTTTTATTGATTCATCAGAATTAAGTGCCATTATCAACACATCAGCTTGCATAGACGCTTGATAAATTATTTCTAGATGGCCTGCATGTAATAAATCAAAAGATCCATTTAATGTAGCGATTGTTTTTTTGTCTTTTCTAATTAAACCAACTTTTTCTTCTAAATCCTTGGGATCAACGATTTTTTCTTCGCTTTTTCGCTCC
This sequence comes from uncultured bacterium, assembly GCA_964448255.1. Classification (GTDB taxonomy): domain Bacteria; phylum Chlamydiota; class Chlamydiia; order Chlamydiales; family SM23-39; genus CAYUWE01. The sequence goes on from CAYUWE010000015.1 coordinate 10,564, forward strand.
CAACTTTGTTCCATATATCTTCCTTTTTGGCCAAGCTATTTTATATATCTCATCATAATGCGCTACAAAATGAACTCTCAACCCTTTTTTTAAATATTCCGGTAGTTCTTCAAAATCCCTTAAATTATTTTTTGGAAAAATTAATGTTTTTACACCGCTTCTTCTTGCTGCTATTAATTTTTCTTTTACCCCTCCTATCGGCAATATCTTTCCAGTTAAAGTAATCTCTCCTGTCATTGCCAATTTATCCAATACAGGCTCATCAATTAATAATGATAACATCGCTGTTACCATAGTCACACCAGCAGAAGGTCCATCTTTTGGTGTTGCCCCTTCCGGTATATGTAAATGAACTTGTGTCTTTTCAAAAAAAGTATCTTCATTGGTATATTTTTTAACAGCGCTATGAAGGTAACTCCATGCTATTTGTGAAGATTCTTTCATCACATCACCAGCTTGCCCTGTTAACTTCATCTCTGTTTTTTCATTATGACATTTTATCGCTTCAACATACAAAGTAGCACCACCAAGAGATGTCCATGCTAAGCCCATGCAAACACCAATAGGTATTTTCTCATAAAATAAATCTGAAGTAAAAATAGGCTTGCCTAAATAATCTTTCAAATTAGATTGAGTAATTATTACCTTTTTAGTTTTAGGAGATTTCTTTTCACTTTCTTTTGCTACTTGAAGAGCGACTTTCCTAAGTATTTTCTTAATATTATTTTCTAGTGTTCTAACACCAGCCTCTCTAGCATAGCCATTACTTATCTGAGCTAAACTCCCCAAAGTAAATTGTATATCACTAGCTTTAAGCCCCATATTTTTTCTATTTCTTGGGATTAGATATTTTTGAGCTATTTTTATCTTTTCAGCTTGTATATATCCAGATAGTCTTAGCACCTCCATCCTATCTTTTAAAGGCTCTGGTACTGTATCTAAAACATTCGCTGTAACAATAAATAAAACATTAGCTAGATCTGTTGGAACATCCAAATAGTGATCACTAAAATCTTTATTTTGTTCGGGATCTAACACTTCTAATAATGCAGATGCAGGGTCTCCTTGAAAAGATATACCCATTTTATCAACTTCATCAATCATGATAACAGGGTTCATAGTTTGTGTTTGTTTTAATGCCTGTATCATCTTACCAGGCATCGCTCCGATATATGTTCTTCTATGACCTTTTATCTCTGCTTCATCCCTCATGCCTCCAACAGAAAAACGGAAGAATTTTCTATTTAATGCCCTTGCAATACTTTTGCCAATACTAGTTTTACCAACACCTGGAGGCCCTACTAAACAAATAATACTTCCTTTTACTCCTCCAGAT
>CAYUWE010000016.1:0-11422 GCA_964448255.1 uncultured bacterium
TTCAAAAAGTGGTGTTATAACAAATCTATTAGAACTTATTCCTTACTATATTTTTGATGTAAAAGAACTACCAGAACAACTAGCAATATTTTACATAAAGCAGTCTCTATCTAATCCCGCAATATTTTTTATAAATATATTTTTAGCGATTATTTTAGTTCCTATTATTGAAGAGTTTTTATTTCGAGGGTTACTTCAAACGTGGCTAAAACAAAAGCTAGAGAGAAAATCTGCTATATTAATTACCTCAATAATTTTTGCATTATTTCACTTTTCCATAACTCAAGAGCATAACAATATAATGATATTAGGAGCTTTATTTGTATTAGCATTATTTCTAGGGTTTATCTATGAAAGACAACGCTCTTTAATAAGTCCTATTACATTGCATATTACATTCAACATCTATGGGCTAATCTGCTTACTTTTCTTCAACACCATAACTTAAGAGAAAACAATGAACACACCACTTTTTGAATCTTATGGATATTCTGATATTGGTATAGCAAGAACAAATAATGAAGACATATGGATATCCTACCCTGAAAGTGGACTTTTCACAATAGCTGATGGAATGGGAGGGCATAAAGCTGGCGAAGTAGCAGCCAATGAAGCAACGAAATATTTTTCAAAAGAAATTCTATTATTACTTAAAAAAAAATCTAAATTCTCAAAAAATACAATGATAGACCATATGTCAAAAATAATTGGCAAAACCAACTCCCATGTACACACATTGAGCCTTTCAAACGAAGCCTTTAAAGGTATAGGCACAACATTTTGTTGTATATTTTTTTTTAATGAAACAGCAATTTATGCTCATATAGGTGATAGCAGGATATATTCATTCTCTGAAAATAAACTTTCTTTATTAACAAGCGACCATTCCCTTGCAAACAAGCTAAAAAATACTGATATAAAAAATAAAAAAGACCTGCCCCCTGCTTGTAGAAATATCATTACTAGAGCTATAGGAACAATGCCTATAGTAAAACCAGATATTGATCATATTAAAGTTAAAAAAGAAGATATGTTTTTTCTCTGTACTGATGGACTATCTGATTACGTATCAGCAGAAGAAATTTCAAAAGTTCTTGATGATACTTCAAAAAATTTATCCGAAAAAACTCTAAAATTAATTGATACTGCCAAAATTAATGGCAGTCATGATAATATTACAGCGCTTTTATTACAGATAAAGTCTATATAATGAAAAATTTGATTTACCTAGATAATAATTCTACAACAATTACTGCTCCTAGCGTTATTGATGCTATGGTTAATGTCATGAAATATTGCCCATATAATCCATCTAGCACACATCAATTAGGGCAAGAAGCAAAAAAATATTTAATAGAAGCTAGAAAAGCTATAGCCTCCTTTTTTTTTAAAAAAACCAACAGAAGTTATATTTACCTCTGGAGGGACAGAAGCTATAAATATGTCTATATTTGCATTTGCAAAAAATAGTCATATTATATCTACGACAATTGAACATCCATCAGTTATTCAATCACTAAATAAATTAGAAAAACAAGGATATAAAGTAAGTTTTCTTCCAGTTGATAAAACAGGAACTTTTAAAATTGAAAATCTTATTAATGAAATTACTCCAAATACAGGGTTAATAGTTCTATCATACGCAAATTCTGAAACTGGAGTAAAAGTCGATATAAAAAAGCGTCTGTGCAATTGCCAAGGAAAATAATATCAATTTAGTAGTTGATGGCGTAGCTATTTTAGGGAAAGATAAATTTTCTATTCCCGATGGCGTTAGTTCAATATGTTTTAGCGGACATAAAATACACGGACCACAAGGTATAGGTATTGCAATAATACCTACCAATACTACTTTCTCCCCTTTAATACATGGAGGGAATCAAGAATTTAATAAACGAGCGGGAACAGAAAATCTAGCAGCTATAGTTGGTCTAAAAGAAGCATTCAACTTACTTAATGATAATTCTATAGAGTATCTAAAAGAATTAAGAGATTTTTTTGAAAATGAACTGATAAATAATTTTAGTGGTATTAAAAGAAATGGCCTAGGTCCACGTATTAGCAACACTAGCAATTTATTATTCGAAAATATCGATGGTGAAGCTTTATTAATTAACTTAGACAGACAAAATATATTGGCTAGTCAAGGTGTTGCTTGCTTAAGCGGTTCTTTAGAACCATCAAAAGTATTAATAAATATGGGACTAACAAGAAAAGAAGCTAAATCATCTTTAAGATTTTCACTAAGTAGATATACAACAAAAGAAGAAATTATAAAAGCTTGTGAAATCATTAAAGATACTGTGGCAAAGATGAGAGCTATGTAATAGTTTTTACATTTACTGTTTTTGCACCTAATAGCGTAAGTTCAATCACTGTTATTTCAAAATGATCGATATATATAGATTCTCCTTGGGACGGATGGTGCTTTAAAATTTGATATATTAAATCATTAATTGTTTCAGCACCTTCATATGATAAATTTGCACCAAATTTCTTATTAAACTCTTTTAGTGTCATATCTGCTGGCAGAGTTTTTTCAATGATGATAGGAGTATTTAAGCTAATCTCTTCTTTTTGCAAGATAAACTCTTCTCCAAATATACTATCAATTATCTGATCTAATGTTAAAATACCTATGGTCTTACCAATAGCATTTATAACAATAGCCGCTCTTTGATTGTTGTATCGAAACTGCTTTAGTATTTGAAATACATGAGTATTTTCAGTAATAAACCAAGGAGATTTAGCATAATTTATTATCTTTTCTTCTTTTTTTATTCGTAAAAGGTCTCTTGTATAAGCTATAGCAACAATATTATTCTTTTCCTGATGGTAAATAGGAATAAAAGGGAAATAATCTTTCGATAAATTATTGTGCAATTCTTGAAGTGTTGTCTTCGAAGAAACCATAAATATATTATTTAAATTAATTGTAATGCTTTTTGCTATCTTATCTTTTAGTGAAAAGATATTGCCTAGCACCTGATTTAATCTTTCATTATCAGTAGCTGTAATATTAGTTTCTTTTTCTTCAAATGCTTTTTCCACCTCATCTCTTGTTAATAAAAATAAACTACCAACAGGTTTTCCAAATAACCTATTAGCAACACATGAAATTTTATCGAATAAATAGACTAGTGGAGTAAATAATTTCGCAAAGAAATACACTATAGGAACAAACATATATGCTATCTGTTCCGGATGCCTTCTTGCAGCAAATAGCGGTGCTAACTCACCAAATACCAACACCAAAATAATCTGGGTAATAGGAGCAAAATCAGGATTTACATTAATAGATTCATAAAACCTTCTTGAAGCCTCAGAGCCAAGCTGCATTACTGTATTTACAGAAATAAGTGTCGTTCCAAATAACCGAGAAGGCTTACTTAATAAATATTTTATCCAAACAGCTCTTTTACTTTTTATATTTTCGTAATACTCAAGCCTTACCCTATTAAAACTTACACATGCCATTTCAAAAGCTGAGAAGAAAGCTTCAGCAACGACACATGACAGAGCAAGAAAAAGAAAGAAAAATAAATGATTAGTCATTTTTCCTCCTTTTCTTTGGTGCTTTCATCAATCTGACATAGATTCTTTTAACCTTATTTGGCTCTGTTGCCAAAACATAAAATAGGTAATTCTTATAAACATACCTTGTTCCAGCCTGTGGGATATCCCCTAATTTTTCTATTAACCATCCGCCTAGGGTAACCACCTTTGAATGTGATGGTAATTCATAATTAAAAATATCCTCGAATTCTTCTAGAGTTAATTTCCCACTTGCTATTATCGCATCTTTCCCAGCATGAGTATATAGATCTTTTACATCTCTTTCATCTTCTATTTCCCCTACTATCGATTCAATAAGGTCTTCTTGAGTAATTAACCCACTAATAGAGCCGTACTCATCTACAACCATAGCTATACTTTCATCTTTTATTCTTAACTGACAAAGTAAATTCCACGCTTTCGTAGATTCAAAAACGAAATATGGCTTTTTCACATATTTTTCTAAGGATGATGAATCCACAATTTTATCTTGATGCAAAAAGAATTTCTGAGAAGAAATTATTCCTAATAATTTATCTAAATCTCTATTACAAACAGGAACACGACTACATTCTTTTTCTACAAATAAATCTATTAAGGTTTCTATGTTATCTTCGATGTCATAAAACAGTATTTCATCTCTTGGTCTCATTCTTTCTTTTACTACAGCCTCTTTTAAATCCAAATACCCTGATACTAATTCAGCTTCATCAGATGTTAAAATACCTTTTTCTTTGGAGGTATTAACAATATGCTCTAATTCATCAGTTGATAAAGGCCTTTCTTTTTTCAGGAAAAAAAAGATAAATCGAGAAATATAACTTGTTAATTTGGTTAAAGGTTTTCTTAATGGGGATAAAATTATCTCCATAAAATAGATAAACCTAACAAATAGCTTAGATATAGTTGTGTTATTAGGCAAAGCCAAAGATTTTGGGATAACTTCACCAACAAATAATGTTAATGCTAAAGGAACACCTACTTTAATAAGCCAACTTGAAAAAGATCCAAAAATATTAGAAACAGTATTTTGTACTAAAATATTACAAAAAATATTCAACATCAAAATAGTTACAAGCAATTCCCTGGGATTTGTTAATACCTTTGAAATTAACTTTTTCTTTTTATCTTTAGCATTTTTATATGACTTAATAGTAAAGGAAGATAGAGAGAAAAATGCTGTTTCAGAAGCAGACATTATCATTGAGAAAATAAGCAGTACAATTAAAGCTAATACTAAAAAAAAGTAAATCAACTGAGTTATCCCCCGCTAGATCCTTTTTATTATAAATAGCTTTTCTTGAAAAGCATTGCTAGTATTTTATTGAGCACTATTTTTGGTGAAATGGACTTTTATAAATCCATCCGGTACTACACCTAATTCTTTTCTAAGGATCAATTCTACCCATTCAGGATCAGATTGAGAATGCAAACGCAGTGTTAGATCATCTTTTTCATTTTCCATAAATATCTTTTCTGAGCTTAAATTATACAATCGAGATTCTAGTTTAACAATATCATTATTCCGTTTTTTTATAGCTTGATTAAATACAAATAAGCCACAAAATAGAATAATATAAACCCACCACGAATTAATTATTATTTCGCGTATGGTTTTATTTATAAAATTGTTATCTTCGACCTTCGTTAATTTCATTATAATACTTAATTCACCATCTATTAATTTAATTATCTTAAAAAAGCAATTTATTCAATAATTATTATCTAAATTTTTGGAACAACAATCCCATGTTGTTTCATATACTTTCCTTTTCTATCAACATAAGAAATCACACATTCTTCTTTAGCTTCAAAAAATATTACTTGCGCCAATCCTTCGTTAGCATAAATCTTTGCAGGTAAAGGTGTTGTATTAGATATTTCTAGCGTCACATATCCTTCCCATTCAGGTTCGAATGGAGTTACATTAACAATAAGCCCACATCTTGCATAAGTAGATTTCCCCAAGCATACTGTTAAAATATTTCTAGGTATACGGAAATATTCCACACTTCTAGCTAATGCAAATGAATTTGGTGGAATAATGCAAGTAGGCCCTTTAATATCTACAAAGGAATCTTCATGAAATTGTTTAGGATCTACTATCGAATTATAGACATTAGTAAAAACTTTGAATTCATCAGCTACTCTTAAATCATATCCATAACTTGATAACCCATAGCTAACAACTTTTTTATCGTCTGTTTGTTTTATTTGGTGTTTTTCAAATGGTTCAATCATGCCATGTTCTTCTGACATTTTTTGAATCCATTTATCTGGTAATAATGGCATTTTCCCTCAATTTTTTATAATTCCGTTGAATTAGATATAGCGCTTGAAATACTTTTCTTGCTAGACTTTTTAATGATAAGGAAAAATTTTTTTTTGGATTCCCCTTATGGAAAGCGATTTTATTCATTCATCTTGGACTAAACAAGACCATATTTATGAAAATTCATTAAGACCAGAAAAAATAGAACATTTCGTTGGGCAAGAAAATATAAGGCAAAGGCTTAACATATTCCTTGGTGCGGCTCTTAAGCGAAATGAGCCTTTAGGGCATTGTCTTTTTAGTGGTCCTCCCGGCCTTGGTAAAACTACACTATCAAATATCATTGCTAAAAGTATGAATAGCAATCTTGTTTCTACATCAGGTCCATCAATTGAAAAAGCTGGAGACTTAGCAGGAATATTAACAAGTTTAAAGAAAGGTGACGTTTTATTTATTGATGAAATACATAGACTACCTAAATGTGTTGAAGAATATCTATATCCTGCAATGGAAGATTTTAAATTAGATTTAATGATAGATAGCGGACCTAATGCTAGAAGTGTCGAAATAAATTTAAATCAATTTACTCTAATCGGAGCTACTACACGCTCCGGCTTATTAAGCGGTCCTATGCGCTCACGTTTTGTTTTTAACGCGAGGCTAGATTATTACAAAGCTGAAGAATTACAAAAGATAATTATACGTTCATCACAACTACTAAATATTGAAATTGATAATAATGCAGCATTAGAAATAGCTAAACGCTCTCGAGGAACTCCTAGAGTAGCTAACAATCTTCTTCGCTGGGCAAGAGATTATGCGCAAATGCAAAAAGAAAATAAAATTTCCAAAGCAACAACAAAAAATGCTCTTAATATGTTAGCGATTGACCATATGGGACTAGATGAAATGGACAAAAAAATTCTTTCCACCATAATAGATCATTTTAATGGAGGGCCTGTAGGTATACAAACTTTATCAGTAGCTCTAGGTGAAGAAGCCTCTACTCTTTCTGAAGTATATGAGCCTTTTTTAATATTAAATGGATTTATTAATAGGACGCTAAGAGGAAGAGAAGTTACAAAATTAGCTTATGAACATATGGGGAAAACTTTCCCAACAAATAATCATGGAGAGACATCATGAAAACAATGCAATCTATTTTCATTGCTATATTAGCATTAGCTAGTATCGCTTTGACAAGTGATGCTAACGCGGATATTAATACTAATAAGATCCGTATACTTCTGCAAAGTGATACATCTGAGGCTCTTTTAGAAGTCAGAGGACCGTATTATATCCTCAACCCTTCTGATAGCTCTCGTATCGGGTCTGGCTTATTAGGAAAACGTTTTATAATAAGGCCTACTGCAAATGGCATACGTTGGGGTGGGGAATTCCCAGGGGTACATCAAGTAACAATAGTGCCTCGTTCTCCTGAATCAGCAATTCTTGTCAATGGCATACAATATGACGGCAACATAATAGTATATAAAATAGGAAACAAAATTAATATTATTAATGAATTAAGCGTAGAATCATATTTAAAGTCAGCTCTTTCAGATGCATTTTCTTCTAACCCATTAGAAAATGAAGTAATGGCAGCGGTAGCTATAACTGCTAGGACAACAGCATATTATACTATTTCTAAAAATCCAGATAGTTACTGGCATCTAAAAAAAGAAGATGTAGCATATTCAGGAAATGCGTTAATTATTCCACATTCCCATGTTGTAAGAGCAGTAGACTCAACACATGATTTAATATTAGTACACCAAGAAAATGGAGAGAACCTTCCTTTTGCTGCATGCTGGAATGAGCATTGTGCAGGAAAAACAGCAGCTTACAATTCTATTTTCAGAAAAGATGTGCAAGCACCAAAAGCTGGCGTTGAAGCACCTCATGCAGCATTAGATAGAGAAGAATCAAAATGGAATATTTCTATTGATCAAAAAGAATTTGCATCAAGCCTTAATATTTCTTCAAAAATAAAATCAATAGAACCATTTATCGATGCAGCATCAGGAAAAATCTATGCAATAAGAATAAATACAGAAGAAGGAGCAAAAGATTTTGACTTCTTCGCCTTTCAAGAAAAATTTGGGACAAATACAATACTTAGCAATGATTTTCTAATTGAAATAAAAAATTCAGCTATTAACTTACTAGGATATGGTAAGGGGCATGGAGTGGGCTTATGTATATATTCTGCTTCTGCGATGGCACAAAATGGCGATATGGCAGTGAAAATTCTATCAAAATTCTTCCCTAATACATTCTTGTTAAATCTATCAGCGACACCGTTAAAATAAATATTTGCCTAGGAGTAATCTAATTACTTCTAGGCAATTTTTCTTGTTAGCAAACAATCTTTTATAATATAATGTATTCATATACCGGGGACCTTATGGAATAAAATCATCCGAACTAGGTCAGGACTGGAAGGTAGCAGCCTTAAGGATAAGATTTTATGTCATAAGTCACTCTCCGGTATTTTTTCATCTCTTAACTTTTTCTCTAAATGTAAAATTTGTTTTCTAAAAGCCCCTTCGAGATTAATACCTACTTGTTCTGCTTGTATAACTAATTCTAATAATTTATTTGCAATTTCTTCTTCTTCAAGAGAAGGACAAGTGTTTTTTTCAAAAAGATTTGTATTTTCAATAATCGCTCTTTTTATCATTAATTGAGCTTTAGAAAGTAAAGGAAGAGTTTTAGGGATACTATCTAAATAATGTTCATTTTTCTTTTCTTCTTTTTTCACCTCACACCAGCGTTTAATTACCTCATCATAATCTTTTATATTCTCATTGGAAAAAACATGGGGGTGTCTTCTAATTAATTTATCAATAATAGACTGCAGGACATCATTTATTGAAAAATTTCCTTTTATTTGGGCAATCTTTATGAGAAAAATAACCGTATATAATAAATCCCCTGCTTCTTCTATTATTTTTTTATTATCCTTTTCATCTATAGCTTCTAATAATTCATATGCTTCTTCTAAAATAAATACTTGCAGAGTATTTTCAGTTTGTTTTTTATCCCAGGGGCAGCCATTAGGCCCTAAAAGGGTATCTGCTAAATGCCACAGCTCATCAAATTTATCCATTAATTTCTCCTTTTAAATTCTCAAATAATTTTTCCATCTTACTCTTTATCCTCATTCATCTTATGATTTACTGAAAAATTATTTGGTAATTATGGTAAGTCCAATATCATTCTCATCAACAAAGGCTACGGCATTTGTTCATACATCTGCGATGAATGTAAATCAAATGGTACATTCTATTGCATTACCCATATTTACTAAATTAAAAGAAATGTTTAGTACGCATTTTCTATTTTGGGGTTCTTTTGATCTCAATTTTGCAAATTTATTTTCCTTAAATACTAAGTCCAATGAATCTCTTAGAGAAAACATCCACAAAACAGAAGAACTACAAAAATCTCATTACAATGAAACAACACTTATCAACCATACAGATTTAGCAAGAAAAATCTTTTGTGATAAGGCTTCGGACTACCTTTGTGCTAGGATAACTTTTGCATTAATCTCTAGGCAATCTGTCCCTGAGAGCATATTCATGCAAATAGCAAAAGAAACTTCAACACCCGTTGGTGCTGGCATGGTAAAACCTTCATTTTTATCTGTCTTTTGGAGATGTTTAGGAGGAAGGTTAAATTGTATTCAAAAAGTATTAGCAGTAACATTTTATATATTTATAGGGTCATGGCTCCCAAAATTTGTAATAACACAATTTACAACAAATTTTGTTGCAACAATTAGGAATTATTTTTCTTCGAAAAGTGGCGTAGATATCCAAAACACAGCAAAAAGTTTTTTAGAACAGATAAATGCATTCTTCGATATCTACTTAGGGTCAATGGAAAAATTTAGAAAATCTAATGAAGATGTAACAGAACTTAGAGATGATTTTATAAAAAAAGAAATAACTAAGCCTAATGCAATAAAAGATAAAAGGGGGAAAACATATAAATTAAATCAATTATACAGAAGTTTCAGTAACCTATTGATAACAAACTTTATCCCAAAAATTTCTATTAGCTCATTTATTTTTTCAAAGATCTATTTATCTTCATGGAAGCCTAAATGGAAATTTTTAAAAGTAATAAAATTTACATTTAGCCTATCTTTAGGAGTGCCATTAGGGTCTCTGTCAATACTATTTGCTGTAATTCAGTGGCCATGTAATTTCTTCATACACTTTTTCTCTAAAAACTTTTTAACAAAATTAATCCCTAGCATTTTAGAGAAAGGAATAGAATCTATAGGTAGCGGAACTCCCTTTTCCCATGCGTTGAATTCAACTTTATGTTTTCACTTAAGAGAAATGAAAAAAAAGATGGATTCAATTAATTCAGACAACACAACAATAGATAATAAAATCTTAGAAAAAACACATTCCAATTTACGGCATTTAATAAAAAACTTGCTCGATATGCTATATAAAGAGCCTCTTAGATCAAAAAAAAGGGCTTAATGATTTACATAAAAATGGTCCTAAATCAAAAAGCTTTTTCGAATCTGTTTTAAGGAAATTACCGTTTTTTGATTTTGATGAATACATGCAAAAAACAATGGAAGATTCAATTTTATCTATTTGTATTAACGCATTAAATTCCATTTTAGAAATGGAAATGGCAGAAAAATTTTTAAATACATTTTTTAATTTAGCTAGCAACTATTTCACAACAAATGAAACAACAATCGATGAAACACATCTGCAAGAAGAATATAAGCAAAAGGAAATGGAATTACATGATTTATATGAAGAGATGATAGAAATATCTGTTAATAAAGCATTATTTTCTAAAGACTCCCCACTAGAGCGGCATAATGTACAAATATTTTACGATCAATTTAAAAAGACATCTTCAGGACTACTAACGAGATTAAGAAATGATATTACACACATCCATAAAACATCATTTATTTCTCCTTCATCCTCTACAACTACCCTATCCCAACAAATAGCATTAGTTGACCAAGCTCTAGAACATGCAAAACAATATTTCACTTCAATAGATATTCAGATAAGAACAGCTCATAGTGTATATTGTGCTTCAGCAATAATTGAAATTGAACAAGAATTAAAACCTATTATCCATAGGTTAAATGCAACGCAAGAATATTTAGAAAATTTAAGAAAATTATTTGAAACAACTAAAAATACTATTTTGCTGCAAGAAGAGATAGCAACGATTGAAAAAATATTAATTAACATACGATCAAACAAATGGGAAAATATTAATTTTGTAAGAGAAAAGTTAGATTATCTTAAAAATTCATTAGAATACATTAGCAAATTAGATACACAAAACCGCTATTATTCCAAATTACAAGACTCTTTAAATGCATTATATAGTGTCGTTGCATCATTTGATAGGAAGCTAAGCTCCCCAGAGATAATAAACTCTATAGATGGATTTTTCAATAGCCCATTATGCGACTTAGCACAATATAGAAAAGAACAGCTATCATCTCCTTGTTTATCTACAGAAGAAAAAATTAATCGCTGCAAACAAAAAATTGATGAAACAATCATTCAAAAAATTGAAGGGAAACAAGTT
>CAYUWE010000017.1:0-11079 GCA_964448255.1 uncultured bacterium
AAAATTTTTTTCAGATTTTAATAAAATAAAAAATTCTGTTTTTTCAACACTATCACCTATTGATTGTTCCCAAATTTATCTGCATACAAAAAAAGAAATAATTACAAAGGGACAGCGGTTATATAAAAAAGATCAAAAAAACAACAAACTATACATAATCATAGATGGGTGCATCGATCTATTTGTAGATGATGAAATATTTGATAAAGTTGAAAGCGGATGTATAGGAGAAGAAATAGCTTTAGGAGATGAATTTTATAGATTTGATGCTGTTGCTAAAACAAACACTACAGTATTATCTATTGAAAAAGAAATATTACTCTCTTTTTTGGAAAAAAATTATCCATTTAAACAGGCGCTAATTGAAAGCCTTTTAATACATGTTTCCAAAACTACTAAAGCAAAAGAAAAAATAAAGCCTGATAAAATAAAAACGTTAAAACCCATAATCGGATGGGATTTAATAATTGTTATTTCTTTAGCTTTTTTTTTAGTTTTTCAAAATGTACATTTTTCCTGGGAAGGAAAAAATGTATTTTTCCTTCTAATGATATGCTGCACAATGTGGATATTTTCCCTAGTCCCTTTTTTCATTCCAATTGTAATTTTATTATTTGGCATATCAATATTAAAAATTGCTCCATTATCTGTTACTTTGTCGGGATTTTCTTCATCATCTTTCATAATGATATTGAGTATATTCGCTATTGGAACCGCTTTGAATGAATCTAATATTTTTTATAGGTTAATGCTATTTCTATATAAAACTATTCCGTTTAGTAAATATACAAATGCATTAATAGTGCTATTTTTTTCAATTTTTCTATCCATATTTATTCCATTATCATTAGGTAGACAGTTAGTTATAATTTCACTTTCAACAGAAATGAATAACATTATAAAAGCACAAAAAGATAGCAAGGCGATAACTTTTTTAACAATAATGCCTTTATTTTTTAGCCTTCCTAGCATATTTTTAACAGGGTCATTTTTTAATTTTGTAATTTTTAGCTTCTTTTCTGCACAACAAAAAGATGAATGTACTTGGCTTTACTGGGCATTTTCTTCTTTAGTTGTTACGTTAGTATTTATATTTTTTGCAATAGTTGCAATTTATTTTGTATTTAGAAAAATAAAATTAGATATTCCTAAAGAGATATTTAAACAACAAATAAAAGCTAAAGCTAAAATATTAGGTCCTATAACAGCTAAAGAAATATTGGTATTAATAGGATTAATCATATTTATTATAGGGTTAATAGTTACACCTATGTTTAGAATACACTTAGCATGGGTTATGTTTTTTATCTTTTACATGTTTATGGTAATGAAGATACTAAATAGACAAATCTTTCAGAAAAAAGTTAAATGGACATTTGTTTTATTTATTGGTTTCATTTTAGGCGTTGTTAATACGTTTGAATATGTTGGCATAATGAATGATTTAGTTCAGTATATGTCATTCATGGGAACCATGATGAAAGATAATTTTTATTTATTTGCATTAGTATTAATAACTTTTGTTCCTCTTGCAGGTTTTTTTATCCCTACGACTATTATTGAATTATTTTTGTTTTTTATTTTAATGCCTATATGTGTTGTTAGTAATATCAATCAATGGTTAGTTGCTTTTATTATTATACACTCAGTGAATATACAATTTTTCCCTACTGGCACTATAATTTATGATTACCTTACATCATATATGAAAGATAAAGGAGGATTTAATAAAAAGTTTTACATTGGGTTTAATTACATGAATATTTTAGTCATATATGCGAGTGTGTTTATTTCTCTACCCTTTTGGAAATGGTTGGGGTATTTTTGATTTATGGAAGTACTTACAATTATAAATACATTAAAAAATACTGAAGTTTTTTCAAAATGCTCCTCACTAGAGATGTCTAGGCTAGCTTCATTTATAGATGTAATTAAATTAAAAAAGGGTGAGTGTCTATATAAAAAAAATCAAATATCAGAAAAATATTATTATCTTTTAAAAGGTAAAGTACGTCTTACAAGTGATAATAAAGAGCATTTAATAGATAAAGGATTTATAGGACAAGAAGGAGTTATTGGGCCTTATAAATTTGATGCAGAAGTTTTAGACGATATTGAAGTTGTTGTATTATCTAGTAGCGCATTTGATTCAGTATTTGATGACAAAACTATAGTTTTAGATAAGCTTTATCGATCTTTTATGAACTATTTTTCTTTTCAAAAACATGAAGAAAAAAAAATAGAAGAAGAACATACCCCACAAAGAAGTGTAGTTAAATTAATTTCGTTTTGGTCATTAGTAGTAATCGTTCCAGTAATTGTTTCACTTATCTTACCGGAAAATACTTCTTGGGGAAGATATTATTTTTTAGTAATGAGTTCAGCCATATTAGTATTGTGGATTTTTAATTTAATCCCATTTTACTTACCCATGTTTATGCTTTTATTAGGTGCAGTTGTATTACAAATTGTTCCTAAAGAAATAATAGGATCAGGGCTTTCATCAAATGCATTTATATTAGCTGTAAGTATTTGGGGACTTGCAATTGTAATTTTTGATTCATTTATCTATTACCGTGTATTTCTATGGGTAATAAAAATTTTACCCAAATCATTTACTCTTTATTTATGGACGTTGGTTTTAATTAACTTTTTAATAACACCTTTTCTTCCTATTTCTGCTCTTAAATATCGGATGTTTAAATTTTTAGAAAATGAAGTTTCAAAAGTTCTAAAGTTAAAAGAACCTAATTCAAAACTATCTGTTATAATAAGTATCTTCTTTCAGTTCGGTCCATTTTTCCTTACAGGCGCTGTTGGCTGTTTTATTATTTACACTTTGTTACCTCCTTCTGATAAATATCTATTTACTTGGTTATATTGGTGTTATTGCACAATGATCATTGTGGGATTGTATCTTTTCTTATTGCTATTTGTAATTTATTTATACACACGAAAAATTAAGGTTGATGGCTCTTTAAAAAAAATGGCGATTGAACAGTTAAATATTTTAGGCAGAATAAAAGGAAATGAGCTTTTTTCTTTAATAGGCATTCTAATGTTTATTGTAGGTATTATAATATTAGATTTTCAGCATAATGATATTTCTTTAGCTTCATTAGGATTATTAATATTTTTGTTAATATCAGGTACTTTAGATGTTACAAGGTATGAACAAAAAGTTAATTGGGCATTATTACTATACATTGGTATTTCCATAGGATTTATCCAAGTTTTTAACTACTTACAAATACCACAGTGGCTTTTAGGTAATTATTTAAATGATATTTCAATGATGATTAAGAATAATTTCTTCATTTTTATTGCTGCATTAGGGGTAATTGTTGCTTTTTTAGATTTATTGTTCTTCCCACTTGTTCAATTAACTATTCTATTATGTTTTATTGTACCTATTGCCTACGCATCAAACATTAATTTTTGGGTTATAGCAATGATAGCTTTTATTTTTACACAAATGTATTGGCCAGTATTTCACTGCATTTATTTTAAAAAATTAAAAAATCAAATATTTGGCAACGTTGAGGTAGACAATAAAAAATTTACAGTAATTATTTTAAGTTTTAATTTCATTGTGATATTAGGTATTTACGTTTCTGTATATTTTTGGAGAAAAATTGGGTTAATGTGAAAAAATTAAATTTTATATTCAACTTAGCTTTTATTGTGTTATTTTTTGCTTATATCGCTTATTCCAACCTCAATAGGCCAAGAATATATGTTATATATAGCTTTACAGAGAGCTATGACTGGGAAAAAAATATAGATATTGGCTTAGAAAAGTTTTTTAAAAAGCATATCAATTACTTAGTAAGAAAATTTTATTTAAGAACACAATTTACATCTGATGAAAAAAATGAAGAATTAATGGCTAATAAAGCCATGCATTTAATTAAACAATGGAACCCAGATCTAGTAGTGTTAGTAGATGATAAAGCTCAAAAATTAATTGGTGAACAATTAATTAATAACCCTAAGATAAAAGTTGTTTTTGTCTCTGTAGCAGCACCATTAAAAGATTATAATTATGAAAATGCAAAAAATATAACCGGAGTTAAACAAGTATTACCACTTACACCTTTCGAAGCTATGGTTGATAAGATTGTTCCTAATAGGCCTAAAACCTTTACTTACATATATGATGATGAATATTCTTCTTTAGTTTTTCTTGAACAAATAAAAAATTATAAATGGAATGAAATTGAAATTGTCGATTACGTAAAATGTAGCAATTTAAATGAATTGTCAGCAGCAGTAAAAAAAGCAGAAAAAAATAGCAGTTACTTATTAGTTTCAATTCTTTCATCAATAAAAAAAGATGATTCTTCTAAATTATATTTATCAACAGAAGATACAAATGACTGGATATTGAAAAATTCAAAAATTCCATTGCTTAGCTTATCTGAAAATATGGGTGTTATAACTATCGCTAATTCTCCTTTAGAACAAGGGTTAAGCGCTGGTGAAATGATAGAAAAAATTACCACTTATAATGATCCTATAAACAAAATTCCTATAAAAACATCTAAATGGTTTTCTATTATAATAAATGAGAAAAAATGCAAAGAATACGATATTAACCTTCCGGATATATATTTCAATTTTTCTCATATGACAGAGCAAATCTTAAATAATTAAACTAAATAAAGAGCGTTATAAATCACTTCTTTAGCATTGCAAAATAATAATCACCTGTTTTTGTGAACCCTAAAGCAGAATAACACTTTTGCGCTGCTATATTTTCATAGCCTGTAAAAATTATTGCATGTTTTGCTTTTTCATTATCTTGCATATATTTTATTAAATGTGAACATATAGCTTTGGCAAAGCCTCTTTTTCTATATGAAGGATCAGTAACTACTCCTAACACCTGAAATGTTGTTACACAAAGACCATTGCTAATAGCTGTGGCTACAACTTTCGAATCTACTTTTAAACAAAATTTTACTTTCGATAACTCTACTTTTTTTCTTTCGTCTTCTCTTATTGGCTTTGTAATATCTTCATTATGTAAATGCCTAAATAATATAACTACTTGATCTACATCGTTTTTTTCTATATTTCTAATTTCCCCCTCATTTAAATGGGAAAATTTAAAATCTTTTATGTTTAATTCCATAAATTGATTTCTAGAAGCATTTACTGTTTTATATCCTAATTTAAGGAGCTCATCTAATGCTTGTTTTCCTATATCTCCATAAGCTAATAATGTATTTATCTCGTAATTATTATGTATAAGGCTTACAAATGGTTTTATAGTATCTCTATCCTCTGTATATAGAGAAAAGGATTTAAACAAAGGATAATAAGCACATACACCTATAATTTTATCTTTTTCTTTTGCTACGTAGTAATGAGATTGAATATTTCTATCACTTAGATTTCCAAGCAAAAATAGAGAGTATTTTTCATAAGGCAAAAGATATTCGAAAATAATTTGATTCTTCTTAGGATCTAATACATTAACTTCTTCTATTTCCACTTTAAAAAGAAAAGCTAAGCCCCCCTCTTAGTGCATACATATGTTTATCTCTATTACAAACTGTTGTTACACACTGAAGAAAAATTGATGAATTTTCTTTTATAATAGCATCTATTGACCCTTCAATTTTAGTATAATGATTTTTAAATCCATCAATTGGTGATGATAAACTTTGGGTAGAGTTTTTCAAATGTATCATTACCTCACGATTGGTGTCATTTAAAAGGACATAACCATCTCATTTTTTCAAAATTTAAAATAAATTCTTTCATAACATATAAAACCTTTCAAAAAAATAAAATTTTTCTATGTAAGTAAACAAAAAAATGTATAGAATTTTTAAACTTTTTAACTTTTTTAAGGAGATACGTATGAAGAAGTTTTGTTTTGTAATTTTTTGTTTTTTTTCTTGTTTTAAACTTTATAGCAATGAAATTGATCTTAAAACACTTCCTAACCCATATAATCAACTAAAAGAGATAAAACCATTTGATGCAGGCATAGGAATGTATACAAATGCTCCTTCAATGGAAGTATTATTAAAAGAACACAATGTTAAAAATGTAATAGAAGTAGGATCATGGTATGGCATGTCTACTATGCATATTGCAGAGAATATTCCAGAAGATGGTGTTGTTTATGCAATAGATTCTTGGTGTGGAAGCTCAGGAGATAATTATTTTGAGACAATGCCAAAAGAACAATTAGATGCATCATATGACCAATTTTTATCAAATGTAATACATAAAGGATTAACAAATAAAATTATCCCAATAAAACAAGATAGCTTAACTGCTGCTAAAAGTTTAACAAACCTTCCTGAAATAGACTTAATTTACATTGATGCCAATCACCTATATGAAAACGTTTTAAAAGATCTTGAAGCATGGTATCCATTTGTCAAAGGCCATGGAATATTATGCGGTGATGATTGGGGATGGGGTGATAGAAATATCGCACGCGCTGTTGAAAAATTTGCAAATGATAATGATTTAATAGTTCATACTAATGGTTGGTTTTGGGCATTAGAAGAAAAATAAGGCTAAACACAGTCTAGCCGTTTCTTTAATTTAGAAACGGCGCTCCATCCAAAAATAATTATAAATGACCAAATAGCAAATAAACACCACCAATAAGAAAGATATCCTTTTGGTCCTAATATTGCTGAGCGCATGCCTTCTTCAACATATACAATAGGGATAGCTAAGTTAATCCACCCGGCTATGTGTGATGCTGAATATACTACACTCCAAGAATAAAAATAACACCCCAACATAAGCATCGGGTTAACTACCCTTGACCATATCCAAGTCATATATTTCATATCTTTTATCAACCCAGAAAGCCACAGAGAAAAAAAGCCAAAAAATATGTTGTAGCTAAAAAATATAATTATAAAACGCCAATATGAAACAGCTGCTAAATCAAACCTATCCCATAAAACAAGTTTTCCAAAAGGTAAAATCAAAATAGTATAAAGCATATTACAACATGCCCATCCTAGTCCTATAGATAAAATAGTCATCCATGAAGGCAGAGGCAGAGTCAACAAATATGAAATTTTCTTATTTCCTGTTAAATCAGAAACAAAAACACTAACCCTAGCAATGATCTCAAAAAAAGCAAGTAGTGGAATAACACCTGCTAAGATAAATGGGCCATATGATGTTTGCATACCAAAAAATGGCATTAAATAAGCAAATACAATCAAGTTTGTAGAAATAATAATTACTAAATCTATGAGCTTACTTTTAAAAATTTTTAAAAATACTACAACCTCTCTCCAAATAAGGCTCATAGCACATAAAAACCAACTTGCTCTCACTGTTTTTCCTCTTGAACTTTTATTAGATGCAAAAATACATCTTCTAGATTTTGTTTTTTCCATTGATTTTTCAAATCTTTTGGAGAACCTATAATCTTTTCTTCTCCTGCATCTATCACACATACCCTATCTGATAAAATATCAGCTTCATCAAGATAATGTGTAGTTAGTAGTATCGTTATCCCTTCTTCTTTTAGCTCTAATATATGTTTCCATAATTGTCTTCTAATCTGTGGGTCTAACCCAACTGTTGGCTCATCTAAAATAACTAATTTTGGATTATGCATTAATGTTCTAGCTATCATAAACCTTTGTCTATACCCGCCTGATAGCTTTCCAACTTCATATTTTGCATATTCTTCTAATTCAAATTTCTCTAATAATTCTTCTTTTCTTTTTTTTATTTCTGCTTTTGGTAAGTTATAATACCTCCCTGCAAAAGTTAGATTCTCTTCTAAATCTAAATCATCATCGAGATTTTGATGTTGTGGGCAAAATCCAATAATATGACGATAATTTGTAATATCAGAATATATAGATTTACCTTCCCAAAGCACCTCACCAGAAGTTGGAGGAATTAATGATGCGATAATTGAAGAAAGAGTTGTTTTACCAGCGCCATTAACGCCTAAAAGGCTAATTACTTCTTTTGAAAAAATATCTAAAGTAATACCCCTAAGAGCTTTTTTTACTACTTTTTTTGAGTAATAAGTTTTACTAACATTTGAAATAGATAATAAAGCATTATCCATAATAATTATTCCTATGAAAATATTAGATTATTTAAAAAAAATTATAAATTCAAGTTATAAGATGGTACATTTTCTTTCTTTTGATTTAGGTAAATTAAGTATAGCTGCATCTGGAAACCTTTTTGATAATACTTCATTGTATTTTCTTATAACCATATTTTTTTCTTTTCCAGTATAACCAAAAAAATGCATCACAAAACTATATCTTTTATCTTCTTCAAAATAACCTGTTGTTATAATTAATTCATTATTTTGATTATTAAAAACAACATCTGTAGAATCTTTTACTTTTATTAGCATATTAGCAAATCTATCAAAAGGTTCTTTTAGATCTTTTTCTTTTTTTATATCTATTGCTGGTTCTGATGCATAATGCAATGCTGGACTGACTAAGCATTTCATAATAGCCCTATAATAATTTATTTATAAGAAAAAAATTTTCTGTTCTTGACTATTGTACATATTCAAAGAGATAATCCTACACAAATTTATTTATGGAAAATATTAATTCTCTAAATAGAGAAAAGAAAACAAAATCTGCTCTTCTTTTAACAGGACTATTAAATGAACCTTTAATAGGTTTATTTTCTATTCTCGCGTTTATTTTAAGAAAAGATTTAAACGCAACATTATTTCAAATATCTCTTTTTACCTCTCTTCGTCCTATTATGTCTGTATTTTCATTCTATTGGAGTTTTGATTTAACAAGGAAAGGAGGGCATTTTCTAAGGCATAATCTTTTAGGAGCATGGTTTTTAGCAAATTTACCAATTTTATTTTTCCCATTCATAAATAACGTATGGTATTTCATTTTCTCATTTGGAATATATTTTCTATTTCATAAAGCTGGTACGCCAGCATTAATGGAAATTTTAAAATTAAATTTAAATAGAAATGAAAGAGAAAAGCTTTTTTCTATAAGTTCTACTTTAAACTTCTCTTTGAGCATATTTATAGGACTATTTATTGGAAAATTTTTTGATGTCTATCCTAATAGCTGGAAAATATCATTTTTCCTATGTTCCATTCTAGGGCTTATTGCTATAGCTATACAAGCTAAAGTACCTATTAGAGGAGAACATTCTTGGCCCTATCCATCATTTATGTCTCCTAATACATCTTTAAAATATAGGTTGATACAACCTTGGAAGGATAGTTATCTTTTATTAAAAAGAAGACCAGACTTTTTACATTTTCAATTAGGCTTTATGGCTGGTGGATGTGGGTTAATGTTAATGTCTCCAGCATTAATATTTTACTATGCAGATGTTTTAAAATTAACCTACTTAGATGTATCTATAAGTAGATTAATATGTATGGGAATAGGGTTTGTTATAGCCTCTCCTATTTGGCGATATTATCTATCTAGGATTTCTATTCATTTTTTAACATCAATTTTATGTTTAGGATTTTCCATTTTCCCTATTTTTGTTCTGCTCGCACAAACATATATCTCATGGATATATTTTGCTTTTCTAATATATGGAATAACTCAAGCAGGAAGCACCCTTATTTGGCATCTTTCAGGGCCACTATTTGCAGGCAAAGAAAAAAGCACACTATTTTCTACAGTAAATATATTAACAGTTGGAATACGCGGGATAATAGCTCCTCTATTTGGAGGATTATTATGCCAAATAATAGGCCCAATAGTAGTAATTATTTTAGGAATGTTATTTTGTTTATATGGGTTTATTATAATGAATCAAAAGAAATGCAAACAAATTATTTAAAATTACTTTAAATTAATATTGTTGTTATAATTAACTTCAAATTAACTTAATAGGATAATTATGTCAGCAAGAATTTTACATAGACTTCCCGAAGTTCCCCCTCAAGGTAATAGTCATTTAAGAGAAAATTTTAAAAATAAAGGCATACTTCAAGGAATAAGAGGCGCATGGCAAGCACATAGACAAGATACTCAAGATCAACTCTATATAAAAGAACTATTGGAAGAAGTAATACCTAAATTACAAAGACAAAATGCTCTTATACAACCTATACAAGCAGATCCAGTGACATTTTGGGAACAAAGAAATGTAAAAGATATAATTACAAAAAGACTTCTAATTTCAAGTATTTCCTTAGCAGCAGTAAATATTTTATTATTACAATCTCATCTTTTTACTAATGTTTTTATTACTACTCTAACCTCAATATATGCTTATGGAACATCTATAATTTTACTTGGAATACTAGCTATATATTTAAAAGAAAAAATTACAATTGCTTATCAAAATAAAAATGAACAAGCGTATACATTCCCTAAAGCAGAACCTAAAAATGCTCCTGAATATTACAGAGGTAATGCATTTATGATGCATGAATATATACCTTTATTAGAAAAAAAACACTTTAGAAAAGCTCAAAGACTAATAAAGGATGTATTCACTGACACAATAAAAGCTATTGAACATGGGTTTTATACTGCTAGAGGTTATGTGCAAATACCTAGAAAAGACATACTACTAATGCAAGAGAACACAAAAATTTTATGTCCAACTTCAACAACAAAACCAGAAAACACTTCTATTCCAGGAACTACAACAGATGTATATTGTATGGATACTGCAAAATGTGCAAGGAAGTTAAAAAAACAAGGATATATAAATCCAGCTCTTGTAAATTTTGCAAATGCAACCATACCTGGCGGTGGAGTAAGAATTGGAAGTATGGCGCAAGAAGAAGAATTATGCCGAACAAGCGCATTATACTTTTCAATTAACCCTAAATATAACCCTTTCTTAAAAAAAGCATTTGGACTTTTTAGTAAATACAAAATCCCAGAATTTGGAGCTATATATTCTCCAATGGTACCATTCTTTAGAAAACCATATGCAAAAGGCTATGAATTTACCCAAATAGAGCATTTTTCAGTAATTTCAGCAGCTGCATATAGATTACAACCTCAACAAGATCCTCTTCCTTTAGGATATAGAGAAGGAACAAAAGAAAAGATCAGACAAATATTTAGAGTAGCTATCAATGAAGGACATGAT
>CAYUWE010000018.1:0-3685 GCA_964448255.1 uncultured bacterium
TTATAAGTAATAAGATATACACAACTTAAAATTGATTTCATGATCCAAAAAAAACTTTCTGCAATATTTTTTTATATAAAAGAAGTATTCATATTAATTTTCATCAATATTGTATTCATACAATTATTCAGGAAATTATTTTTAATATTCTTAACAAAAATCAGGCCATATATTGTTGTATCGCCCTTTGACTAAAATTATTAAGATTTGATTGAATTTATTAAATTCCTAGGCCAATAAAAATTAACAATATTTTAATTAAAATTTTTTGCAAAAAAAAATATCCTTTTTTATAATTGTGCAAATTTTATTGAAAAGAAACATTATTATAGGAGTATTTTATGACAACAATATCTGATGTAGATGAACCTTATGTCAACTATGCAAATGAGCCTTCTTTTTTTTACGAATTCACTAAAAATGATTATATTCCCGAAATAATATTAGTTATTTCTTTTATCGCATTAATTATTATAGGAGAACCTTGGGTGGAAGGTTATGGAGTAATTTGTGGTTTATATTTTATGCATTACATTATGCAACAAGATAATTCCTCTAAATGTCAGAAAGTGTTTAAAGAGACGATATCCCCTTAAAATACCATCTCAAGATAATTTTCAATAAAGCAAGCTATAAAAATCTTTTGATTTTATTAATCAATTCTTTAAGATCTTCAAAATTAATTTTCGCATACTCAATATTGGAGAAAATTTTTATGTCTTATTTACTTACAACTATCTTTAGTGTGCTTTTTTCCATTTCACTTTTTGCTAGCCCATTTAAATCCATAACTCTAGAAGAATTTGGAGCTATGGATAATAAAAATATGTCGCTACAAAGTGAAAATGTGATAATAAAAGGACCTTTTCGTACAAACAATTATCAAAATCTTGAACAAGCATTTAACTTAAATAGAATGCCGATAAGGATTGGTAACATATATGTGAGCTCATCTATATATAAAGATGAAAATGATCCAGGAGGACCTGCAATAAATTCTCCTGCAACACAAATCAATAATTATTCTTTTATATTAACTCCTCATGATGATTCTAGTTTTATTTTCTCATGCAAGGAAGTAAACTCATCAAATCAATATATCAGAGAAGGTGAACTACCTACTTCTGAAACTCTAATAATTAATTACACTCTATCTAATGACTCTTCAAAAAAAATAATAGACTATAACATCACTGGAAATGCTTATCATGATATCTATTACCAAAATGTAACCCCATTAATACAAATCCTTCATAATAATCCAATTTTTGAAGAAATTGCTGTTGATGATGAAATCATTGAAGGGCCATATAATGGGATTTCTCTTCCAAAAGGATCAAAATTTAGATTAAAACTAAACAACAACCAAACGTGGCTCATATATGTTGAAAAAACAAAAAGTAAAGTTAAATTCGATGTCAATGAAACAAACTGTGCTCTAATAGGCAGCAAAACTTTTACCGGATTTTTTAGAGTTGCTATTATTCAAGCTGACGAAGTTAAAAGAATAGATGATCCTACACTTTGCCCTGCTTTTAAAGGAGAAAAAAATCCCCCTTGTATTGATTGGTCAACAGCAGCGGAGATACAATCACTTCCTGCCAACCCTGTTAACATGTATATGCTATGGCCAAAAGAATGGATAAAAAATATCGGCAAACAAATGGTTGATCTAATCGATAAAGATCATTTCCCACCAAGCTGTGATGTTCTTTCGCAATTACTCCCTGTATTAGCGAGGTATGATTTTGAAACAGCAAACACATATTTCAAACAAATCTCAAATGATAGTTTTGATAATGGAGTAAATGCCTTTAGTGTATATTTTAACATGCTTATGGCATCAAAACTAAAAGATGATATCGATAATTATCAAAGTGAATATTGTTCCTATCCAACATACCATGTAAATGCAACAGATGAAACAGTTGAAAAAATATTCGATCAATACAGACACAACATCCCTATTTTTGCAGATGTTTTCTTTGATGAAAACGGATATAGCTGGAAATATAAGCTAGCAAAAAAAACAGGGAATCCTCTTATCATTTTCCCAGGATATAAACAACTTGATGCTTCATACAATGTTGAAAGTAGATATATACACAAAGACCCAGTAAAAGGTCCTATTTATGCTGCAGAAGCAAAAAATAATAAAATAGCATTTACAACAAGAAAGCTTCCATCATGGTATAACGATTTTTATCCAAAAGACCTGCAATTTACAGAAGATGAATTATCAACACTGCAACAATTACTCACACAAGCGTGCTCAGAAACACTACCTGCTGACAACTCATATTTTATGGGTAAAAGATTATATAAATTTGCTCTTACAACAAAATATGGGGAGTTTGTATTAGAAGCTCTTAACAAATCTAAAGAAGAAATAGTTGATCAATTAAATCCTCTTATTTCACAGATGAAAGATCAATTTGAAAACTGGTTTATTTTAAGAGAAGGTGCAGACAACTATTTTGTCGGTGATAAAACAGTAACAGGATTATGCGCTACTCCTCTAGGAATGCAGGATGATAACTGTTCTGGCAATGACTTTTGTAATGCAATATACACAGACCATCATTTTCATTATGGATATTGGCTTGCATCCGCTGCAGCAATAATAGAATGGGATGATAAATACGAAACAGATCCTTCAAAAGTATGGATAGCACAAATGAAAACAAGTAAAGATGGGCATGGTTTATTTAAAATGAAATATTTTGTGGATATGCTCTTTAGAGATACTAAAAACCCATTTAAAGATGATATCAACCCAAACAACAAAGAAGAACATTTTCCATTTAACCGCCATGGAAATACTTGGGAAGGCCATAGCACAGCTAATGGTATGCAATGTGGCTTATATGGTGATGGAAGAAATCAAGAAAGTCTAGCTGAAGACTTTCACTCATGGTTGGGTTGTGGAAATTATGCTAGAGCCATTTTAAATAGTTCTACTTTAGATGATGAAGATAAAAAAGGGTTTAATCAACTAAAAACATTTTGTGAAACCAATATGGCAATGACAGCAGGTAGTGGCAAACTATATTACAAAGATGATAATTGGATTTATTCAAATAATTTTGCCGAAGTAAACTGCACTGTTGGCAATCAATATGACTGTAAAATTGATCAACAAACATTTTTTACCCCTGGCGCTATAGCATGCATAAAAAAACTTGAGGAAATTGTATTGAAAGAAGAATTACCAACAGAAACTGTCCTACCAATAGAACCTGAACTACCAACAGAAACAGTTTTACCAACAGAACCTGAACTGCCAGCAGAAACAAGTCTACCAGCTGAACCTGAATTGATAACAGAATCCGAATTACAGACAGAACCTGAATTGCTAACAGAAACAAGTCTACCAATAGAAACTGATTTACCAACAGAAACAGAGCTGCCAACAGAGACTGTTTTACCAGCACAAACAGAATTGCCAGAAAAAACAGATTTTCCAACGAAAGAAAAAATTAATAATTACGCAAACACATTACTTAATCATTTTGGTAACAATATAAGATTGGAAAATATCGATCACATAATACAACTATCTAATAATTATATTTCCTCATGGCCCGATCTTAATAACAACCTGAAAATTAAATATATAATTGATATTTTGGATAATATTTATGAAAAAACAGAGAACAAATCAACTAACTTTAGTACTGTTGAC
>CAYUWE010000018.1:3695-10805 GCA_964448255.1 uncultured bacterium
TAATATTTATGAAAAAACAAAAGAACTAAATCCTAATAGTAATTTCTCAAGTCCTATTACTAAGCGGATATACCGTTCAAAAATACATATGTTCTTTATGAGACAATAATCCAAATAAAAAGGTGATAAGGTAAAAATAATTACCTTATCACCTAACATTATAGTGCAAAAAAATCTCACCATTGATTAGAATTTTTGAAATTTATTTAATTTATAAGGTAATTATGATTCATCCATTATATCACAAACAAACCCCAATACATGATCCATTTAAACCTACAATGATGATAGTAGGGTTAGGACTTGAAGTTCATCAAGCTGAATTAAGAATTATCGCACATAGTTTTCCTCCATTACAAAAATTTTTAGATTCAAAAATTAGTCCTATGGCAACTAGATATATTAATCCAACCCCCGTTAAAAAAAATCCTCTACTAAAGAAGGACAACCCTGTAATTCAATAATTCGTCAATTGATATATTAAAAAATCATAGACATTTCTTATAATTACTGATAATTAATTTAATAATGACAGAGACAAATAAAACACCATGAAAAAACGAACTCTTAGCGCATTTATGCTAGCCATGATAAACGTGGCTGCAATATGTAACATTGCAAACCTTCCATTTACTGCACAGTTTGGTTTTGCTTCACTATTCTATTATATTTTTGGAGCTATAGTTTTCTTTATCCCAACAGGTCTTGTTTCAGCAGAATTAGCAACAGGATGGCCAGAGAGAGGTGGAGTTTATATTTGGGTAAGAGAAGCCCTTGGTGAAAAAATGGGGTTTTTAGCTATATGGCTACAGTGGGTAGAAAATGTAATATGGTATCCCACAGCTCTATCATATACAGCAGCGACATTTGCATATACATTCAACCCTGCCCTCGCTCAAAATAAAGTTTATATTATGGCAGCAATATTAATTATTTATTGGTCAATTACTATAATTAACTTTTTAGGGATGGAAATATCAGGATGGATAAGTTCACTTTGTGTGATTATTGGTGTGTTTATTCCAGCAGCATTAATTATTCTTCTTGCAATATTATGGCTTATTTCCTCTCACCCTTCGCAGATTAGCTTTTCTCTTATTAATTTAATTCCAAAAACCTCATTAGATAATCTTTCTGTAACGGCAGCAGTACTCTTAGCTCTAGGAGGGCTGGAGATGTCGGCAGTACATGCAAAAGAAGTAGAAAACCCTCAAAGAAACTACCCAAAAGCTATTTTACTTTCTACTGTTTTAATTCTATCTATTTTGTCATTGGGATCCTTATCAATAAGTGTTGTAATCCCCTCTGGAAATATTGAATTAGCCTCTGGCTCTATCTCAGCATTTAAAACGTTTTTAGATAAATTTGGATTTGCAAATGTCTTACCTATTGTAGCTCTTCTAATGTCAATAGGAGCGCTTGGTATGATAAGTACATGGACAGTAGGACCAAGTAAAGGGCTATTAGCAACAGGAAGACATGGAGAACTACCTCCCTATCTACAAAAGATGAATAACAAAGATATGCCTATATCTATCCTTACAGTACAAGCAATTATCGTTACAATATTATCTTGTGTATTTTTATTTATGCCTACTATAAGCACTTCTTATAGGGTTTTATATTATTTAACAGCGCAGCTATATCTCATCATGTATATATTGATGTTTGTATCAGCAATAGTTCTTAGATACAAATTTCCAAACAAAAAAAGAGAATTTAAAATACCATTAAAAAACTTTGGTATGTGGGTTATCTGCTGCTTAGGAATAAAAGGTAGTTTATTTGCTATAATAGCGGGGTTTTTCCCTCCAAGCGATCTGTCTGGAAGTAGTTTAACCTTTTTTGAACTATTTCTTATTTTTGGGATAATAATATTTGTAGTTACGCCACTAATAATTAACAAAATGAAAAAACCATCGTGGCATACCTACAAAAATGAGTGATTAATTATCCTTTACAAAAATCAATCATAGATATACTTTTTTGCCTCAAAAAATTTAGGAGTAAACTATGGTTGAAGCATGTAATTTTGATGTATCTGTAAACTATGATGAAATAGTGCTATTTGATAACGATGTAAGTAGCACAATGACAATAGAAGAACAAAGACAATTAACCTGGCATATTTTTGAAAATACAATAATAAAACAACTAGAAAGTGATGCTATTTCCAGATCATTTAAGGATGATTTAGAATATATAAAATCTCAAGAAACTTACCTTAACAAAAAAACGTTTGAAATACTTAAACAATGGTCGTTAGATAATGACAAACCTATTGAGTATATTCAGCCAAATGATAGCACATGGACAGAAGAAAATATAACAAATGAAGTAAAAGATAAATTAATTATAGAAGCACAAAAAGCAAGGACACATGCTTATACACCTTATTCTAACTTCCAAGTGGGAGCAGCTGTTCTAACTAAGTCTGGGAAAGTATTTCATGGTGGTAATACAGAAAATGCAGCTTATGGCTCAACAATTTGTGGAGAAAGAAATGCTATTGTAACAACTGTTGAAAAAATAAATAGAGGAACTTCAATCGTTGATAATAGAGAAATAGTAGCTATAGCAATAGTTTTAAGAGGTGGCGGATCTCCATGTGGTATGTGTAGGCAAATGCTTTATGAATCTAATCCAAGTATGAAAGTAATAATGTCTGATATTAATGGGAAATATATCGAAGAAAATATGAAAACCATGCTGCCATACGGATTTGGAAGAAGTAGTTTAAAATAATGGAGAATGAATAATGGCTACAGAGGCTACTAAATATCCTTCTGCGATAATATCACATTCAGGTGGTTATGATTATTCTTTGGTATATCACGAAGAAACACAAGCCTTTTACCCTTACGATTTGCCAACACAACAAGAAACAGAACATGCATGGAAAAGTGTAAAAGAAATAATCACTGGCAGAATAACTGATGCGCTTACTCGTATACATATTGAACATGATATAGAGTACCTATCTAGAAATAAAAATCGATTGCAATCAAGAAATCTAGAAATATTAAAACATTGGATGCTAGTGGAATTAGAAAGAACATATATTCAGCCTCCTGAAGAATTTTGGTCGCCAGAAAATTTACAACCTCATGCTATTAATCAATTAATTATTGAAGCTCAAAAAATAAGAGTCCATGCTTTTGCTGATGAAAAACAACATCCTTATGGAGCTGCTTTATTAACGAAACATGGATGTGTATTTCATGGATGTAATATCACAGCAGAGAGTCTAAAAATAAAATCATGTGCAGAACGAAGTGCATTATCTCAAGCGGTATCAAAAATAAATCAAGGTTCATTATTAAAAGACTCTGAAGAACTCGTTGCAATAGTAATTCTTGCACGAGAGAAAACACCACCATGTGAAGATTGTTTTCCATCATTAAGAGCAATGAATCCCCATATGAAACTTATTTTAGCATCAATTGATGGCTCTTATATAGATTATAATCCCGAAGCATCTAGCAGTTAACATCGGAGAAATATTATGGCAACAAGTCTACCCTCTCTTTCTAGTAGCAATCCCCCAGAGATGGATCCAAAATTAAAAAGGTGTGAATTTGTAATATTTAATACATAAACAAATGAATTTACAGTTACAACATGCATGCCAACAGAAATGGAAAGTACGACTACATGGGAAAAAATTAAAGAGATTATAGAAAAAAAATTAGATGAACTTACCAAACGCTATTTTAATAAAGATATTATAGAGTTTAGCCCACCATCTCCTCTAACATTAAGAACATATGAGTTAATTAGGCCATGGTTAATTCAAGAAACAAAATACGAAAATTATATTAAACCAGAAGAGGGTGAATGGACCCCACAAAACCTTACAAAAGAAGTAATAGAACAATTAATCCTTGAAGCGCAAAAAGCAAAGCCTCATTCATTTTCCTGTTACGAATTTAAAGATGAAACAGGTGGCGCTGCCATATTAACTAAAGATGGTCAAATATTTCATGGTAGTCATATTGACATGGGAGTAAATGGAAACTCTCATGCCGCAGAGATAGCTTTATCAAATGGTTTAACAAAAATAAATAATTACAAATCTGTAAAAAAACAAAAAGAATTTGTAGCTATAGCTATTATTCCAACAAATGAAAAATTCTCAAGAGTACTACATACTTCTACAATAGATTTTCTACATATTTTCAATCCTGATATGAAAGTTTTTTTAGCAACAATTAATGGCTCTTACAAAGAAATAATACTAAGAGATTACCATGGAAGAATTAATGCTTATTGGTGGTAACAAAATAGGAGAATTATTATGGCAGCAGCAGCAGCTACATGTACACTAGCAGCTATTCCTGAAATGACTTTATTACCAAGAGAAAATCGATATGTAGTATTTGATAGTTCATCTGATCAATTTACATTTGTCAAAGACAAACCAGATCCATATATATCAGATTGTACTTGGGCAAAATTAAAAGCTCTTATTGAAGAAAAGCTAAATCCAAAATTAATAGAGCACTTTAGGAAAGATGTAAAAGATTTAGTTGCTTCTCACATACTAACAAAAAAAACTTTTAACCTATTAAAACCATGGTTAGTTAATGAAACAGAAGAGCAAAATTATATACAACCGACTGATGGTATATGGACGCCAGGCAATCTCACAGCTGATGCAATAGAACAGCTTATAGTAGAAGCACAAAAAGTAAAAATCCATGCATATTCTGGGTTTGTATTTCATAGTCATATGCGAGGTGCTGCCGTATTAACTAAAAATGGTAATGTTTTTTACGGTAGCCAAATTGAAACTGGCAAACTAGGAATAGAACGTATATGCGCTGAAAATATTGCCATTAATGCAGCGATAACTCACACAAATACTGGTAATGCTATAGTAAAACAAAAAGAAATAGTAGCAATAGCTGTTATTACAATCACCAAACCAGTTGTATGTGTGCCATGTCGTAGCTTTTTGTATTCTGTTAACAAAGACATGAAAATTATCATTGCAAAAACTGATGGTACTTATAAAATACATACTGCTAATGAATATGGTTGGGAGAGATAATGACAGCTATATTACCCCCACCAGTTAATTATCTAGTCGTATCTTCTTCTGTAAAAGATGATGATGCACCATTAATGTTTGTACCTAGAACTCAGATGTTCGAACAAGAGCTACACCAATCTGATACAAATTACAATTTATCCATTGAAATTTTAAAGCTATTTTTCTTTAGCAAAATACCAGAAGATAATCCTAAATTACATTATTTATTAGATAAGGACATAAAAGAATTACAAAGAAAAAAAATTCCTATAACAAGAAGAGTTATTGAATTTCTTAAACAATGGTTATTTACTTATCCTTATATGGAATTGCTGCCACCGATAAATGACCGTCATTATGTAGAAAAATTAAACAACAGTGAAATAAACCTATTAATTTTTGAAGCTCAAATAGCTAGAATAAAAGGATATAAATCTACAATAGTTGATGCAAATATCGTTGGTGTCGCTATGGTAACATTACATGGAAGAATTTATCATGGATATAATCAAATAAATGAACATGGGGAAATACAATGTGCTGAAATGCATGCTTATGATCAAATACCTTTAAGAGACTGTGATAGCATAGGACAAGATAAAATCGTTGCTATAGCTATTGTTGATGCGTTAGGTAACAGCATTTGTGATGCATGCACTACTGAATTTTTTCAAAGTAATACAAATATGCGAATAATAGCTTCAGATCAATTTGGAAATTACACTCCACTTAGATATAGCTTACAACAATAATGCGCTTGCTATACTTAGATAAATTGCTGTTGTTAAAATATCAGCTACCATTAATACAACAGGCCCTGAAGCAACTTTAGGATCTAACCTTAAAGTATGTAAAGTTATTGGAAGAACAATCCCAAAAGTAGAAGATATAGCAACAGAAATCGTTATCCCGGAACCAATAGTAATAGAAGGCATAATCCCTTGACCCCAAATTAATGAAATCAACCCTACAAAAATCCCACTAGATATCGCCATTAACCCTACAATTTTCCATTCCCTAAATACTTTTATCAAAACGAATTTTATAGAAACTCTAGGGTGTCTTAAAAACTGCAAGATATGTGTCATAGATTGCATAGATATACCCTCACTTAACGTAAGTACAAGCGGGATAAATATAGCTAAAAGAATAATCTTCGATAATACAACATGATAAACACTAGAAATTATAGCACAAGCAAAGCCTCCAACCATATTACATAATATCCAAGGCATACGTAACCTATACCCTCGAAGCACCGAAGCTTTTTTTTCATCTTCTAAGGTAAGACCAATTAGCTGAAAGATATCTAACCTATGCCTTGCATCTGCTATATCACAAGACTCTTCTAATACCATCTCTACATCTATTGCACCAAGAAGTTTCCCTTCATCATCGGTAACTGGAATTGCTAATAAATTATAATTTGTAAAAAGCTCCATCGCTCCGTATGGTGTCTGATCACCAGACAAACAAATAATCCCAGCATCCATTATTTCTGATACTTTTGCATTAGATTCACTAAGCAATAGTCTGCGTGTTGAAGTAACACCTAATAATTTATTATCTTTATCGACAACATAGAAATATATTATCTTATGATGGATCTTTCTTCCACGAAGAGAATTTATTGCCTCTTCTACTGTTACATCTTCATGAATAAC
This sequence comes from uncultured bacterium, assembly GCA_964448255.1. Taxonomy (GTDB): domain Bacteria; phylum Chlamydiota; class Chlamydiia; order Chlamydiales; family SM23-39; genus CAYUWE01. The sequence continues at coordinate 10,395 of CAYUWE010000018.1, forward strand.
AGTATCAATAGGTTTTGCAATATCTTTAGCTAAGACTTCTTTTTTTCTGTTTTTAAACATATTATAATTTTATCTCTCTATTTTTTGAGATACATTGAACAAAGAAAATAAGCAATCAATTTCTATAAAATTTCAAAAGCAAATTCTACTTCTTCTTTTTTTAATAAATCATTACAATCGATATAAATAGTATTATATAAAAATAAGCCTATGTGTGGAATTTTTGGATATATCGGTAATAAAGATGCTTTAAATACCTGTTTAGAAGGAATAAAACTATTAGAATATCGAGGGTATGATTCTGCTGGCATCGCTGGTATCAAAGGAAAAAAAATCGTCTCAATAAAAGAAGTTGGAAAAATTTCTAAGCTTGAGAAAAAGTTATTAAAAAGAAAGAAAATGAAGTTCGAT
>CAYUWE010000019.1:0-10452 GCA_964448255.1 uncultured bacterium
CTAGAAAATATCAGAGCTTTTTTAAAAAGTGATAACGCTTATAAATTTTCATATGACAATTTTGAAAAAACATTGTTTCATTTTTTTTATGAAATGAATTAAAAGATAGAAATATATAGACAATCTTTTGGAGATTTTATGAAAAGGACATTTTCTATTTTATTTATTTTGATAACTTTTTGTTGTTTTGGAAATAAAATAACAATTAGGCGAATGGGAGATCCTGTTTTAGCTAAAAAAACTCCGGTAATTACTAATGTAAATGATCCAAGAGTTCAACAAGTAGCTAATAAATTACTAGAAGAATTAATAATACGTAAGAGATATTTAGGGTTGTCTGCACCACAAATTGGAGAATCTTATAGGATATTTGTTTATAGAATTCCAAAAGATAAAGCAGATGCTTCAATCCCTGATGGCATACCACCTACTATTGTAATAAACCCAGAGTATAAAGCTGATGGAAATCAAAAGATAGAAGCATGGGAAGAATGCGGTTCTGCAATAGGCATTGTAGGAAAAGTTCCAAGGTATAAATCTGTTATATTTACTTATGAAGATATTCATGGAAAAAAACATACTCTAAAAGCTAAGGGATTATACGCGAAGGTAATTCAACATGAATGTGATCATTTGAATGGGCTTTTATATTATCAAAGAATGAATAACTTTGATAATAAACACTACGGGTTTAAAGTAGAAATTAATAAATACGTAAGAAAAAAGCCAGTAACTCAAGATATGGAAGAATAGATAAAGTGTAGAAAAATTATTCATAATAAGATATTTCTGAGTGTAATAGGGTAGTTTAAAGGATATTTTTTTATGAAACGCTTTTATATTTGCTTTTTTTTAACTGTTTTTTTTCAATCCACGGTTCTTTTTTCTTGTACTACTATGCTTATTTCAAAAGGAGCGACAATTGACGGATCAGTGATCGTTGCTCATAGTGATGATAATGAATTAGGAGATCAAAGAATTGTATTAGTTCCTGCGAAAGATCATCCCAAAGGATCAAAAAGGGCTATTTATTTAGAGACATCAGCATTTCCAAGATATGTCGGCAAAGATAAAGCCAAACCATATGATATTGCAGAGTTAGAAGAAACCAAGCCAATAGGATATATTGATGAAGTTCCTCATACATATGCATATATTGAAGGGAATTATGGAATAATAAATGAACATCAGTTAGCTATTGGAGAATGTACTAATTCAGTATATTTTTATTTTGAGTCTCCAGGAAAAAATAGGTTGCTTGGAATATCTACCCTTTCACAAATTGCACTAGAGCGTTGTACAAAAGCTAAAGAAGCGGTTGAATTAATCGGAGAATTAGCAGAAAAATATGGGTATTATACATGGGGAGAAACTCTTCTTATCGCTGACACGGAGGAAGGATGGGTATTTGAAATAGCTTCAACTCCTAGTGGGGAAGGGGCATTGTGGGTAGCAAAAAGAGTTCCTGAGGGAGAAATTTTTGTAGCAGCAAATCAATTTAGAATACAAGAAGTCATCCCACATAGCGACGATATGTTGTATTCGGCAAATATATTTGACATAGCCAAAGAAAGAGGGTGGGATGAAAAACAACCGCTTAATTGGTTAAAATTAGTGTGTCCAGGGGAATTTGATCATCCATATTATAGCTTACGAAGAGTATGGAGAGTTTTTTCAAGATGTAATCCTTCTTTACATTTAAGCCCGTGGGTTGAGGGACCATATACCAAAAAATATCCATTTTCTATAAAACCGAAACATCTATTAACTGTAAAAGATGTAATATCTTTATATCGTGATCATTATGAAGGCACACAATTTAATACAAGATTAGGGTCGGCAGCAGGGCCTTATGGTTGTCCACATCGCAATTTAGGAAAATATGATAGATGTGATTTTCCAAATAAAAGAAAAGAAAAATTAAAAGGTGCATGGGAAAGGACAATTTCTATTTATTACACAGGCTATACTTATGTTACCCAATTAAGAAGTTGGATGCCTGATGAAATAGGAGGAGTAACGTGGTTAGCTTTTGATGATCCATATACCTCATGTTTTATGCCGCTTTATGCTGGAATTAATGCAACACCGCATTCATTTTCATATGGAAGCCCTGACAATTATTCAATAACTTTTGCTTGGTGGCCTTTTAATACAGCGGCTAATTGGATAACTTGTAATTATGAAAGGGCTGTTGAAGATATTCAGAAAAGACAGATGTTTTGGGAGGATAATAATTTTGAAAGACAAAAAGAATTAGAAAAAAATGCTCTTATTTTATCTAAGAAAAAAAACAGAGAAGAAGTAAAATCGTATTTAACAAATGAATGTCTTAAAATATCTTCACAAATTATTCCTTCTTGGTGGGATTTGACAAAATTTCTTATTGAAAAATATAACGATGGCTATATTAACAAACCACATATGTCAGAGCTCATAGGTTATCCAAAGTGGTGGCGAGAAGAAGTAGGATATCAAAATGGTCCTATTGGTTATGAAGAGAATGCAAATGAAGATTAATGACAAAGCATTTGCATAATCTTAAAAAAAGTTAGTTTATTAAATAAATTTATTAGACAAAAAAGAATATTAGCGTTAATTGAAAAGTAATAAACATAATTATTTTTTAAGGATTTTGTTATGAAACACAAAACGTTAACATTAGGAATTGTCACTTACGCATTTATGCTATTTGGTTTTCAGCTAGTAGCTGTAGAAAATAATACTGCTAGAATGGATGATGAAAATAATACATCAGCATTGATTGCTAGAGGTGACGTTCAAGAAAAAGAAGTATATCTAAAACAAGGAAGATTGCGTGTTGATAATACACCAAGTCTTTCAAAAAAAGAACAGCAAGATAAATATAAAAATAAAAGAATACAGCAAGGAAGATTAGGCAGTCACGAATATTATCATGAGTCTGATAAAAAACCATATAAAGCAAAATCTGCAACAAAACGAAATGAAAAAGACAAATCTCCTTCTAGCTCATATGATGCATCTAAGAAAAGACCTTACAATGATGATCACCCATTACTTAAAAATCAAAAGGACAGCTCACCAGACAATCCTAAAACTTCAAGTAAAAAACCGTATAACGAAACATATCGTTTAAATCAACAGGATAAGTCACCAGATAATAGAACAAGTGATAAGAGAGGTCCAAGAGGACCAACGATGTAAGCGAATACTAAAATATTTATTTTAGTAAAATTTTTATTTGAATAAATAAAAATTGATTGACTCTTCTATTATTTCCAATTACCCTGTTTCCGTGATTATATCTTGCAGGCTAAATAATTTTTTTTACGCCTGCTTTTTTATGCCATATAAATAACAAAGGAGAAAAATTGTGAGCGGTCTCGATTTGTTAAAACCTTCTCCCCACATTAAAGAGATTAAAGATAGAAATCTTGTAAGGAAAAAATATAAATATTGGCGACTTAGAACATTTTACGCCATGTATATGGGATATGCATTTTATTATTTTTCTAGGAAAAGTTTTACATTTGCTATGCCCGCGATGATAAGTACATTAGGTTTTGATAAGTCGCAACTTGGAATGTTAGGAAGTATTTTATCTATTTCTTATGGAATAAGCAAATTTTTAAGTGGAATAATGAGTGATAGATCTAACCCGAGATATTTTATGGCTATTGGGTTAATAATGACAGGGTTATTTAATGTATTTTTTGGGTTTTCTTCGACGCTTCTTTTATTTGCTGTTTTTTGGGGATTAAATGGATGGTTTCAAGGATGGGGATGGCCTCCTTGTGCTAAGTTGTTAACGCATTGGTATTCTCAATCTGAAAGGGGTACTTGGTGGAGCATTTGGAATACTTCACATAATTTAGGAGGGGCATTAATTCCTATTTTTGTTGCTCTTATTGTTAATCATTTTGGCTGGCGTTTTGGAATGTATGTTCCTGGAGCAGCTTGTATGATTATGGGCTTTTTCTTAATAAATCGATTAAGAGATACTCCTCAATCTTTAGGGTTGCCTTCTATTGAAAAGTATAAAAAAGAATTATCAGAATCTAAGATAGAAGATAATGATAAACTTCAACTTTCTGTGAAGGAAATATTATTGCAATATGTTTTGAAGAATAAATATATTTGGATTTTAGCAATATCTTACTTTTTTATTTATGTTATTAGGACAGCGATAAATGATTGGACGGTACTTTTCTTAATAGAATCAAAAAAATATTCTTTAATTGCTGCTGGTTCAACTATTTTTTGGTTTGAGGCAGGAGGATTTTTAGGAAGTTTAGCAGCAGGATGGTCATCAGACAGACTGTTTGATGGTAGAAGAGGCCCTGTTAACATAATATTTACCTTAGGTGTATTGTTGTCTGTTTTAGCTATGTGGAAAGCTCCAGGGGGAATGTTATTATTAGATTCTATTATTCTATTTTTAATAGGATTTTTTATTTTTGGCCCTCAAATGTTAATCGGTGTTGCAGCAGCAGAGTTGTCACATAAAAAAGCTGCTGGAACAGCAACAGGGTTTGCAGGAACTTTTGCATATCTAGGCGCTGCTATGGCAGGAGGACCGCTTGGATTTATTGCAAAAGACTATGGATGGGAAGGATTTTTTATTGTTCTTGCAGTATGTGGTGTAATTTCACTAATGTGTTTAATGCCGCTTAGGTCTATACGATTTAATCAAAAAACTGCAGAAGAATAATGATAAATAAAACTTGATTGAGCTGTCTATCCAGGATATACTTTAGCTGCGCGAAGTAGGTAGGTATAAAATGAATTGGATAGCTCTTCATGTACATTCACAATATTCAATATTAGATTCAACAGCATCTGTAAAACAAATAGCGAAAAAGGCAAAAGACTATGGAATGCCTTATGTAGCATGTACAGATTCCGGAAATATGTATGGCGTTGTAGATTTTTTCAAAGCTTGTTTATCTGTTGGTGTAAAACCAATTATTGGGTGTGAACTATGGGTTGCTAAAACAAGTAGATTTGAAAAAAAACGAATGATAGGTTCTCCTCATGCCTATCCAATTATATTACTAGTGAAAAATGATAAGGGATACAGAAATTTATGTAAGTTATCTTCTTTAGGATTTTTAGAAGGATTTTATTACTATCCTCGTATCGATAAAGAGTTATTAGAAAAACATAAAGAAGGATTAATTTGCCTTTCAGGGTCTATTAGTGGCAGTGTTCCATATCTTTGTTTGAATGGAACTGATGAAGAAATAAATGAAGAAGTTAATTGGTATAAAAATTGTTTTGGTGATGATTACTATTTCGAATTACAAAGACATAAAATGGATGATGTTTACCTTAAAAGAGATGGAATAACTAAAGAAACATGGATTTTAAATAAATATGATAGTTATGTACAAAACCAAGAAAAGGTCATAAAAAAATTATTAAAGTTATCTAAAACTTTCAATATCTCTTGCGTTGCAACTAATGATTCTCATTATATAAATAGAGAGGATTGGCCAGCTCATGAAATACTATTAAATATTCAATCTGGAGAACCATGCGAAATATGGGAGAGAGATTCAAGGGGAAATGCAAAAAATAGAATCCCTAATCCAAAAAGGAAAGTTTATTCTAGCCATGAATTTTATTTTAAATCACCAAAAGAGATGGAATCTCTTTTTTCTGATATTCCAAAGGCAATAGAAAACACACTAAAAGTAGCGGAGAAATGCTTTTTTGAGTTTGATTTTACTACTAAACATTATCCTGTTTATATTCCGCCAACTATTGAAGGCAAGCAATTATCACAAGAAGAAAGGCAAAAAGCAGCATCAGATTATTTATATAAGTTATGTAATGATGCAATTAGCCATAGGTATACAGAAAAGCAATTAGAAAAGGTAAAAGAAAAATATCCCGATAAAGATCCATTAGATGTAGTAAAACAAAGAATGAACTATGAATTTGAGATTATAGATTCAAAGGGGATGTGTGATTATTTACTTATTGTTTACGATTTTATCTCATGGGCAAAAAGTAGAAATATAGCAGTAGGTCCAGGAAGGGGCTCCGCTGCAGGGTCAGTTTTATCATATTTAGTTGGAATAACAGATATAGAACCTTTGCAATTTAGCCTTTTCTTTGAAAGGTTTATCAATCCTGAAAGGGTTTCATATCCTGATATTGATGTTGATATTTGTATGGATAGGCGTCCAGAAGTTATTGACTATACTATTAGTAAGTACGGGAAAGATAGAATAGCTCAGATCATAACTTTTGGTACTATGAAAGCAAAAATGGCTATAAAAGATGTTGGCCGTGTACTAAGTGTTCCATTAGCAAAAGTTAATGCGATAGCAAAATTAGTTCCTGAAGATCCTAATATGACTTTAGAAAAAGCGCTTATTATGGATCATGAATTAAATAAAACTTATGAAGAAGATGAAGAAGCTAGAATAATAATAGATATGGCGAAGAGAATAGAAGGTTCTTTTCGAAATATTTCTACTCATGCCGCTGGATTAATTATTTCTGCAAGTCCAATTACCAAGCATCTTCCAGTGTGTATTGCAAAAGATTCTCAAATGCTAGTAACACAATTTTCAATGAAGCCGGTAGAAGCAATAGGCATGTTGAAAATAGATTTTTTAGGGTTAAAAACACTTACTTCAATAGAAAAAGCAGTATCTTTTGTTAAGAAAAATTGGAATAAAGAGATCGTTTGGAATGAATTGCCATTAGATGATGAAAAAACATTTAATTTACTTCAACAAGGTAAAACTTTGGGTGTATTTCAATTAGAGTCTAGTGGAATGCAGGAATTAGCAAGGCAACTACATATAGATAATTTCGAAGAAATAATAGCTGTAGGAGCGTTATATCGTCCTGGCCCAATGGATATGATCCCTTCTTTTATTAATAGAAAGCATGGAAAAGAAGCTATAGAAATAGATCACCCGCAAATGAAAGAAATATTAAAAGAAACTTACGGTGTAATGGTCTATCAAGAGCAAGTTATGCAAATTGCAAGTAAGTTAGCAGGATATAGCTTAGGAGAAGGTGATGTATTAAGAAGAGCTATTGGAAAAAAAGATCTCTCAGAAATGAAAAAACAAAGGCAGAAGTTTATATTAGGAGCAAAAGAAAATCAGATCGATACAATAGTTGCGGAAAATATTTTTGGGAAAATTGAAAAGTTTGCTTCATATGGATTTAATAAATCTCATGCTACTGCATATGCATATTTGTCCTATACAACAGCATATTTAAAAGCTAATTTCCCAACGGAATGGATGGCTGCATTAATGACATGCGATAGAGATGACTTAACAAAAGTAGCAAAATTCATTGGTGAGAGTTCTTCTATGAGTATACCTATTCTTCCTCCTGATGTTAATGAAGCTGGAATAGAATTTATACCAACAAAAAAAGGAATACGCTTTGCGATGAATGGAATAAAAGGAGTGGGGCAAGGCGTTGTAGAAGCAATAATTGAAGAAAGAAAAAATAAAGGTAAATTTACTTCTCTTTATGATTTTATTAGACGAATAGATACTTCGAGAGTTGGCAAGAAAAATATAGAGGTGTTGATAGAAGCGGGATCCTTTGATTTTACAAAATGGTCAAGAGATGCTATGAGACAAAGTTTAGATGCTATGTATGAACAAGCTTCAAGAGAACAGAAAGAAGCTTCAAAGGGGGTATTAAATCTATTTTCCTTGCTTGATGGGGAAAAAGATTCACAATTTTCTACTCCTCCAAAGGTTATTCATAATAATTCTTCTCTGTTGGATATTTTAAAAAAAGAAAAAGAATTGTTAGGTTTTTATTTGACTAGCCATCCAATGGAGAGTTATCAAAAGGTATTAAAAAAATTATCATGTGTTCCTCTAAAGGAGATTGAAAAGCTTCCTGATGGGTCTGTTATTCGCTGTGCATTTATTATTGATATAGCTAAGACAAAAATCGCATCAAAGACTCAAAAGAAATTTGCAATATTAACAATTAGCGATGGATTAGTCAGATTTGAATTACCTATTTGGTCTGATTTATATGAAGAAAAATCATATCTTCTCGAGGATAATCAAATGCTTTATGCGGTTTTAGTTATAGATAGGTCGCAAGAGCATTTAAGATTACATTGTAAATGGCTAGATGATTTAACAAAAACTGATGATGAGATGATAAAGAAATGTGATGAAGCATTTGAGATAGCAAAAAACTTTAACCAAAGAAGAAAAACTAAGAAAAATGGATATCCTATGCAGAAGAAAGAAAAAAGATTAATAAAATTTTCATTTAACATGGATCTATTGAAACATTCTCATCTAGTACATTTAAAAAAATTATTTAGAGAAAATCCTGGGGATATATCAGTTGAATTAATTTTTAATGCTTTAGGCAATAAAATTGCTACTTTGGCGATTGATTCCAAGTGGGGGATATCTTGGGATAACGATATAGAAAGAAAGATTCATTCTATAGAAAGTTTTATGAAACAGGAAATTTAATTTTTACGAAAAAAGCTGTTTCTTGACCGAAAAGGTTTTTATTGGGTAACCTTTTTTCTAATAACATTATGTGAAGGTTTTTTTTTTATTATGCGAAGTTTAAATAAATTATTTTCTTTTTTTATTATTCCTTTTATTTTTTGTGGAAAAATTTGCTTGTCAGCAAATGCTATTGGCACAGTGCAAGAGTGTTATAGTGAAACATGCAGAGCTTTTCAAGATGAAAGATGGAAAGATTTATTACAATATTCTACATTGATAATAAAAAAATATCCTTCAAGTTCATTTTCTTCTGAAGCTTATTATTACCAGGGTGTTGCATATTTTCATCTTAATGATTATGAAAATAGTGCGTTTTCTTTTGCAAAATATTTAACTAAGGAAATAAGCCCGAAATTTTTTCAAGAAGTTTTAGCATATAAATTTGAAATAGCAGAAAAATTTCGTCAAGGTGAAAAAAGAAGGTTGTTTGGATTAGATAGTATGCCTAAATGGATACCTGCGAGAGATGAAGCTGTAGCTATGTATGATGAAGTTATACATTCATTACCTAGGCATGATTTAGCAGCGAAAGCACTATTTTCAAAAGCTTCAATTCAATTTTACGATGAAGAATATCCAGAATGTGTGGAAACACTCCAACAGCTAATTAAAGAATTTGATAAGCACGAATTAGCTATTGAAGCATTTTTGTTAACTCAAAAAGCTTATCAAAAACAGGTAAGTCCAAAGAGGCAAGATTCAAACTTATTAGATTTAGCAGAATTAAATTTAAAGAAATTTAGAGCAACTTTTCCAAATGAAGAAAGAATAGCAATAGCAGAAGAAATTATTAAAGAGATGCAAGAAGTTTATGCTAAAGGTTTGTATGAAATAGGAAGGTTTTACGAAAGAACACATAAGCCTAAAGCTTCTGTCGTATATTACTTGGAAATAATTAATTCATATCCTCAAACTCAGTCAGCAAAATTATCCGAAAAGAGAATGGAAGTATTGAAAAAGAATAAAGTCGTTTAAGGTATGCTAAAAAAAAAAGCTTTTTTTTCTTTTTCCTTATTTTAAGTAGCTGTTCTTATCAATTTTCAAGTAGCAATGTATTAGGTGATAAAACTATTTCTATTTCAAATATTGCAGGAGATGAAGAGGGTTTTCTTTTACATGAGCTATGTAAAACAGTAATTTCTTCTAATTTATCTTTTGTAGGAAGTAATGCTGATATCAATTTGGATGTATCAATTTTATCAGTATCTAATGCCAATATTGGATATTTAAGAGATAGGACACCAACAGGAGAATTAAAACCAAATATTTTACCAGTAGAAGCAAGGCAGACTATTGCTGCCAAAGTACAACTTACTTCAACTACTACAAAAAAAGTTATTTGGGGACCAGAAGTTATAACAGCAAGTATAGATTTTGATTTTGTAGATCAAGATGCAATAAATGATTTATCATTTATAGATTCATCAGGAAATAGGCAAAGCGTATTGTCTTTTTCCCTTGGGCAATTAGAATCATTTCCTAGCGCTGAAAAAGCAGCAAGAAAATCCTTATATAAAGCTATTTCTCAAAAAATTATCGACGCTATTATTGCTAAATGGTAGAAAATTATTATGAAGACTACAAAAAAATTTGCAGCCAATTTAACAAATCTTTATCCGATAATATCTTGGATTATTCAAGCTATTGAATCTGAAGTAAATAATGAAAAAACTCTTAAAGAGATAGAATTAGCATCAGAAGAAGCATTAACAAATATTATCAGACATGGATATAAGAATAATGATGGTGATATTGAAATTACAATAGATATTGAAGTTGATAATGAAATTACCTTAACTATCAAAGATTTAGCGCCAGCTTTTGATCCTTTAAAAAAATGTCCATTTGTCGATATTAATTTACCCTTAAAAGACAGGAAAGAAGGTGGATTAGGTATATTATTTATTAAAAATGTAATGGATGATGTAGAATATAAAAG
>CAYUWE010000020.1:0-10395 GCA_964448255.1 uncultured bacterium
GAGATGTTGATGAGCATATTGATTCAGACGACGGCTGGGTAAGAGAAAATTGGCAGCGCAATCAAATCATGAGAGGGCTTGTTGATTGTGAGGAGGAAGATTTAGTACTTATTTCTGATGTAGATGAATTTATTCCAGGAGAATTGATACCAAAACTTTATGAAGATACGAGTATTTTTAAGATAATAGGGTTTTACCAAAAAATGTATCGGTGGAAGATTAATCGTTCTGCAGATGTTATTTGGGCAGGGACAGCTGCATTAAGATATAAACATCTATTATCAATGTCTCCTCAAGAAGTAAGAAGATATTCGCAAAGTGCAGGAATATTTAGATGGAGAGCTGGATGGCATTTTACTTCATTAGTTCGATCATACGAGCAAGCTCAAGAAAAATATTATAACATAGTTGAAGGATATGATAATTTTATGCCTGAAGAATTATGGTTAGAACAAGTTGCAGAGTATCCTTTACGACAGATAGATCACACATTTCCAAAATACATACAAGAAAATGTTGAGTATTTTACTGAAATTGGATTTGTGAGTACTTATGAATAATAATCATGCTAAGAGAGGAAATTTATGAGCAAATATTATTTTATTATTTTAATGTTTATTAATTCTTTGCTTTTTGGAAAAGTTTATGACTGCTTTATGTATTTTAATGAAGCTGATGTTTTAGAGGTTCGATTAAATGAATTATATGATTACGTAGATTATTTCGTTTTAGTTGAATCATCAGAAGCACATAGAAAAGGGCAAAAAAAGCCATTTTATTTTGAAAAAGATAAAGAACGGTTTCATAAATTTTTAGATAAAATTATTCATGTCAAACTAGATGAGCATATTGAATCAGATAATGGTTGGGTAAGAGAAAATTGGCAACGCAATCAGATAATGAGAGGGCTTGTTAATTGTGATGAGGAAGATTTAATATTTATATCTGACGCCGATGAGTTTATCCCAGGAGAAATTATAGATCATGTTTATAATGAAATAAAAATATTTCCTTTGATCGGTTTTATGCATACTATGTATCGCTGGAAATTTAACCGTTCTGCTAGAATGAAATGGGCAGGATCCGCAGCCTTGCAATATAAAACGTTAGTAAAGATGTCACCACAAGAAGTTAGAAATTGTGTCAGATCTTGTACGTGTGGTGTAAATATTAGGGATTGTGGATGGCATTTTTCTTCATTAGTTAGATCTTATGAACAGGCTAAAGAAAAATATTATAACATTGTTGAAGGATATGATTATGATCGGTTTATATCTGAAGAGCAAATGAATGCACAAAAAAATGATCACCCATTAATTGATATCGATTATACATTTCCAAAATATATACAGGAAAATATTGAGTATTTTCATAATATGGGATTGATAGAATTAATTCATTAATAATTTGGCTAATGAGTAAATATTACTTTATTATCTTTATGATGTTATGTTCGATTGCGAACTCCAAAACATATGATTGCTTTATGTATTTTAATGAAGCAGATGTTTTGGAGATTCGTCTAAATGAACTTAATGATTATGTAGATTATTTCGTATTAGTAGAATCGTCAGAAGGACATAGAAAAGGTCAAAAAAAACCGTTTTATTTTGAAGAAGAAAAAGAACGTTTTTCAAAGTTTTTAGATAAGATTATTCATATAAAATTAGATGAGCATATTGATTCTGATGATGGTTGGGCAAGGGAAAATTGGCAGCGCAATCAAATTATGAGGGGGCTTGTTGATTGTGAAGGAGAAGATTTAATACTTATTTCTGATGTTGATGAGTTTATTCCCGGTAGGATTATTTCTGATGTTTATAATCAAAATAAAAAGCATAAATTAATAGGCTTTTTCCAGGATATGTATAGGTGGAAATTAAATCGTTCTACTAGAACTAAATGGGCAGGAACAGCGTCTATATTATATAAGCATTTAATAAAAATTACACCTCAAGCAGTAAGGAATACTGTTAGAGCTGCTAATGTTAAAATGTTATATGCCGGATGGCATTTTTCATCGTTAGTAAGGACTTATGAGAAAGCAAGAGAAAAATATTATAATATAGCTGATGGATATGAAGTATTTATTTCCAAAGAAGCTTGGCTTAATGAATTATCAAATACAAAATTAGTGCCTGTTGATAATTCATTTCCAAAATATGTATTAGATAATATAAAGCATTTTTCTGAAAAAAATTTAATAGATTCTATTTATGAGTAAAGTTTTCATAGTAATTTTTTTGTCTTTTTTTTCTTTAGCATTTTCCAAAGTTTATGATTGTTTTATGTATTTTAATGAAGCTGATGTTTTAGAAGTTAGGTTAAATGAATTATATGATTACGTAGATTATTTCGTTTTAGTTGAATCATCAGAGGCACATAGAAAAGGACAGATAAAACCATTTTATTTTGAAGAAAATATAGAAAGATTTGAAAAATTTTTAGATAAAATAATTTATGTAAAATTAGATGAACATATTGATTCTGACGATGGGTGGGTAAGAGAAAATTGGCAGCGCAATCAAATAATGAGAGGACTAGTTAATTGTAATGCAGAAGATTTAATACTTATTTCTGATGTTGATGAATTTATCCCAGGCAGGATTATTTCAGAAATTTATAAAAAAAGTAATAAGCATCAGTTAATTGGTTTTTTTCATGAGATGTATCGATGGAAATTAAATGGTTCAGCTCAGACAAAGTGGGCAGGTACTGCTGCTATTCAGTATAAACATCTATTATCAATGTATCCTCAAGAAGTTAGAAATAAAATTAGATCAGGCAATGCTATAATGATACATGCTGGATGGCATTTTTCATCTTTAGTAAGGACATATGAGCAAGCAAGAGAAAAGTATTATAATATCGTGGAAGGATATGATAATTTTATGCCTAAACAAGTTTGGTTAGATCAATTATCAAATATAAAATTTGTGCATGTTGATAATTCATTTCCAAAATTTATCGTTGAAAATATGCTTTATTTTACAAAACTAGGATTAGTAGAAATGCCTAGGTAAAATTTTATTTGCCAAGTTCAATAATACGTATCCCTAAAGCCTCACCAAGGTGAACTAATTCTGCTCTTCCTATTTTCTTTCCGTTAACTGTTAAATTAACGCCTTGTTCTGCTGAAATCGGTAGTTCTAAAAAATTTCCAGGTTGTAATTGAGTTAATTTTTCCATAGTTATTCGAAAACGTGCTACTTCAACAACTATAGAAATAGGCATTTCTTTTATTGATGTTGGAGATTCCTCAACAGGAGTTATTTCTTCAATTTCTTCTTCTTCAATTTGATTATTTTCTTCTGTGTCCATTGTTTCCTCTTCGTAAAGTGCATAATCTAGAATTTTTATTCTATTTTGTTTAATTTTTGCATGGAAAAGAGGGGCATTGCCTAATACTAAAGTAACAATTCCTCTTTCTGTTTTTGGGTTTAAATTCCCTCTATCTAATAAAATAAAATCCCCAACTTTTACTTTTTCCCATTCAGGTAATGATAAAGAGGTATAACCAGCTTGAATCTTTATTGGTATTTCCAATTTTTTTTCTATTCCTTTTTCAGCAATAGGAGGGAACTGGGAAAAATATTCTTCCCAAGCTTTTCTAAATTCTGGGGTTAAACAAAGCCTTCCAGTGCAAGAATGTTTTCCAATTTTAATAGTTACATCAACACATAATGCAGCATTATTTGACAGCGAAGGGTTATCATTAATTTTTAGAGATAATCCTTCAAAGGTTTTTGTAGCTTCGATAAGTGATAATGCTTGAAGGGTAAGATACCTATAAAATCCCTCTTGCAAAGACGGGGATGTAATTTTTTTCTCTTCTTCTTTTACTAATAATTTTGATGATAGCTTTGCTATATCAGAATTATTCATTATCCAAAAAACATCACCATTTATTGGAGATGCTGTAAAAGATAGAAATAAACAATCTTCTCCAAGCCCTTCTGTTATAGCTTTGCCTTCTCGCCAAAGCATTTCTTCTGAAGGTAGTATTTTTATTGAGGAAATATCTAAGGTAGAAGCAATTGACTCAGAAAATTCCTCCCAGTCAAATGCACAAGGAGATTTTAGAAGAGGTATTTCATCAAGATTTACTAATTCTTCATCAATTTTTCTTAACCAAGAAAGTGGCTGTTTTGTTGTTTTAGTCATTTTTTTTCCTATTTTTACATATTTCCCATATCTTTTGATTCTTCACCAATACTTTTTTTTCTTCTAAATAAAGGTTCATATTCTGCTGTTAATCTTCCTATTTGAAACTTTATAGATTTATTATTATATGCTGCTTGAAATGCATCTATAAGAGAAGAGATGTTATCATTAAATAATTTTACAGATTCTTGAGGGCCAGTTAGACGAATATTAAAAGAATCAGGGCTTGTAGAATATCTTTCAAAAAAGAGTTTACATCCAACAAATCTTTTTGTGTCTATTGTAACTTGTGTTTCTGTAATTCCTTGTTTACTTATTTGGATAATCGTTCTAACCATAGATTCAAAAAGTGGTAGTACATCTTTAGAAATAAAGGGTGATACTTCTGCTGTAACTGCAGATGCTTGAGTTAGTGTTTGTGTGTCTATTGTTACATGATGTGTAGAAGGAGGTAGTTGCGAAGGCTCAAAAGTTTTTTCTTTTTTCTGAGTGAAAGGATTGATATGTTCTTTTCCTCCAGCATATTGTGGTGTTTTTTCTTTTTCTACGGGGAGTGATTCTTCTCTTTCTTGTGGAAGAGTTTGTTTGTGTTTCGCTTTAATGGATAGTTTATCTTCTTTTTCTTTTTTCTCTGGTGTTATTGGAGGTGGTTTTACCTCTTTTTTTTGCTTTTCTATCGCCGCTTGTATTTCTTTTTTTTCTTCACCTAGTTTTTTATGTTTTTTCTTTTCCGTTTCTTTTAGATGAGAAGATAAATATGCCTTAGATTTACCTTTTTTTATTTCTTCAAGTTTATTTTTCTCATCTTCAGTTGGCTTGTAGTGTTTTACATCATCAGGTTTATATTGTGGGGGAGGTGGCAATTCTCCTGGAGGTGTTGTAAAATCTTCTGGCGGTGTAGCAGTAGAACTAGTAGAAGGAATAGGGGTTTCAGGGAAAATATCTTCAGCACTTTTAGCAGGTGTTGAAGTAGGTTCATATGGAGATGAGGTTTTTGCTTCTTCTACTTCCTCTTCTTCGTCTTCTTCTCGTTTTTTAGGCCTACTTCTTGTAGCATCAGGATCAATTTTTTGAATTCTTTCATATTCTTTATTAAATCTAGCTTCATTAGGGCGAGTTTTAGATTTGTCATCACTTCCTGGACCAGTTGGACCAGAAGGTCCTTTTGCTTCTGATATCATACAAACATCCTCTTATTATTAATTAGATTAAAAAAGCTTTTTTTATTTTTCTCTATCTTTTTTTTCTCTTGATTGAATTGTATGTCTTATTGAACCTAATTCATCATGTTCTAATGCTTCAGCTTTTTTTTCGTAAAATCTAACTTCTTTTAACCATTGTTCTTTATGTATTTTCATTTTTTCTACTTCTTTTTGTTTTGTTAACATCGCTTCTCTAGCTTCTTCAAATTCTTTATTTGCTTTTTTTACTACTTCTTCTTGTGCTTTTACCTTTTTTTGTTTTTCTTTTAGCCTTTCATCTACTACATCAATATATACTTTTTTTTGTTTTATCTTATCAGATGTTGTTCCTTCATCTAATGAATCTCTAAGTTGTTTTAATTTATCTTGCTTATGGTTATAGATATCATCTCTTTCTTTTGTAACTTTTAATAATATTTTTTCTTCTTTTTCTAAGATCTGTTTTTTTTCTTCCATTAATTTTAATGCAAGTTCAAACCTTTTATTTTTTATCTGTATAAGCTGTTCTAATGGGTATTTTAATGTATTCATATAATGAGATTGTAAAAAAACCAGTTTGTTAACTAAAGAGATTTAATAACTTTTTTAGCGTTTCTTCAAATGTGGATTTTTCATCAACTTTTTGTTTTAAAAATTCATTTACTTTATTGATGTATTTGATAGCAAAATCTGCGTCTTTATCAGATCCAGGTTTATATTCTCCAATACGTATTAACAGTTCATTCTTTTTGTAATTTGCTAAAACTTCTCTTATTTTTCCGACCTGTTCTAAATGCTTTTTATCAACAATAGAAGGGAAAAGCCTGCTAATTGATGCTAATACATCTATTGCAGGATAGTGATATTGCCTTGCTAATTCATTTGATAATACTATATGGCCATCAAGAATGGATCTAACTTCATCAGCTATAGGTTCATTCATATCATCGCCAGCTACTAAAATAGTATAAAATGCTGTTATTGAACCTTTATCTGATGTACCTGATCTTTCAAGTAGTTTTGGTAAAATTGCAAATACTGATGGAGTAAAGCCAGCACGTGCTGGAGGCTCGCCAGCAGCAAGGCCAATTTCTCTTAATGCTCTTGCAAATCTTGTTATAGAATCCATCATTAGTATTACAGATTTGCCAAGAGATCGAAAATATTCTGCTATAGCTGTTCCCACTAATGCTGCATTAATACGTAATTGTGCTGCTTGATCAGAGGTTGATACTATTAAAACAGAGCGTTTTAAGCCTTCTTCTCCTAAATCATTTATTATAAATTCTCTAACTTCTCTTCCTCTTTCTCCGATTAATGCAATAACATTAACATCAGCTACAGCATTCCTTGCGATCATTCCAAGAAGTGTTGATTTGCCAACACCAGACCCTGCAAAAATACCAACTCTTTGTCCTTCCCCACATGTTAATGTACCATCAATCGAACGTATCCCTACAGAAATAGGTTTTGTAATTAATTTACGCTTTAGAGGATCTGGAGGTGGGCTGATAATGGGGAATTCTTCTTCTAAATGCAGAGGTCCTTTTGTATCTACATCTAATGGTTCGCCAATACCATTTAATATTCTTCCAAGTAGGTTTTTCCCAACTTTAATATGAAAGGGCATACGAAGAGGAATAACTTCAGAAGAGGGGCCTATCCCCGCCATATCTGAAAGTGGAGATAGAATAACTTCATCTTTTGTAAACCCTACAACTTCTGCTATTAATGGAGGGCCTTTTCTTTTAATTAAACATATCTCTCCAGTTTTTACCTGTGGGACTACAGCTTTTATTAACATACCTACAGATTCAGTAATACGACCGTGAACAGTAGTTAGCTCAAGCTCTTCTAAATGGCTAATTATATTGTCAAATGAAGTATTTTCTTTCATTTTTTGCCCTTGTTAACAGACATTAAATTTGAATATTTATTGTCTGTTTAATTACATCTACAACCTTACTTAATAACACTGAAGCATATTCAATTTCTTGCTGTGCTTGTGCTAATTTAACTTGCACTTGCATTAATTCTCCTGGCTGCAGATTTTGCCCAGAAGAACTTAATTCTTGCAGTTTTTTCTGTGCCGCTTGCAGCTGGTTTTGCCCATCTGTTACGTAGGTTAAGAATTTTTTAACAGGAGTTGCGCCTTGTGGAACCTGTGTTTCTTCCGGCATTTGAGCACCAAGCTTTTGTGATGCAGCATTTAAATGCGATTTTGCTTCTGTTAATTTATTATCTAATAACCTTTGTTGTGAATGTTTAAATGCTAGTTTTGGTGTGTTTAAATTATTTTGTAGGTTGTTAAGAGTATTTTGTGTGGTGTTTATCTGATTTAATAGAGAATCAAAAGTAGCATTAGCAGGAGGTTTTTGTCCGGGCTGTGTTAACTCCATTGGAGATATTTGTTTTCCTTCTTCTGGACCCTGAGTTGCAGGAGCTGCAGGTTCATTCAAATGAGATTCAAAAGCTTTCTTATTAGGAATAGTTTTTTCCTCTTCTGGACCTTTAGCTTTTCCTACTTTTCCTGGAATAGGAACATTTTCCGGAGATGAAGGGTTTTTATTTGCCATTTTATTTTCCCTTATGTTTTTGTCCTTCAACAGGTGTTGGAGATTTTTTTACAAAACGATCAACGAAATCTAATGCTGTATCAGATAATTTTTTTATCTGTTTGTCATGAGATTTTCCAGAATCCGCTAGTAGTTTTTCTCCTTCACTAACTCTATTTGGTGTCATAGTCATGGCAATTCCTAAAAAGGTTTTAGCCATTTCATTATGAGGCTCTTTTTTTAATACGTCTTCAAAAGCCTTAATACATTTTGTTAATTCTAATTTATGGAGATGTAAATATCCCATGCCGATTAGGGGTAGAGTGCTTTTCGGATTGAGTTTTTCTGCAGCATTAAATAATTTTACTGCAGAATCCTCATCAGCTTGGTTAACAGCAATAAACCCTGATACTAGCAAAAGAATGAAATCATCTTTATATTTTTCTATTTTTGCCATTTTCCTATATTCCTTTTTTTAGCCATATCGTAACAATAATGTTACAAAATAGCGAAATTATTGAGTTTTCTGATTACGTACAGCATTATTTATCACAGAGTTTACCTGCGAAATTAAGTTCGAGATAGATTCACCTATCTGTGTCACCTGGCTCATTTGAAATTGAACTAGCAAAAATTTCCCTGGTGTAGCATTTGAAATTGAACTAGCTAAGCGACGAACATTTTGTAACACTTGTGATTGCAACGCTGCATACTTAGTAATTAGTGTATGAAATGATAACGATGCCCATGGAGCTCCCATAGTTTCCTCCTTATTTCTTTGCAGCTTTACTTATTACTTTCTGTAAAGCTGAATAACCATGAAGTATTATTCCTAAATCATCCATCTCACTTCCTTTTCCGCCTTCTCTTAGCGTTTGCTTTATTTCGTGTATCTTTTTATCGGCGTTTTCAATTATTTCTTTTGCTCGCGTCGGCTTCTCTTTTAATTCTACTTCTAAATCGAAGTTGAATTTCTTTTTGGCACTGTCATCTTCTAAGCCATACATACATGCTTCTCCTTTCTTTAAAGACCCAAATTATTTAGGGGCCATAATCAATTTTATATTTTAGCCCTTCTTTTTCAAGAAGAATCTTATTTGGTAAAATCCCAGTTACTATCATTCCGCTTAAGACACTACCCTGAGAGATGATTTGACCGTTAGCTACAACACTAACATTTTTATTGTTATGTGCAGCATATCCAGTAATTTTAAATTTTTTCGTTAAATCTATCCTTGCATTGTCGGTAGATGTTGCAATTGCAATATCTTTAATATTTTGCACTCCAGATAATTTATTCATTTCTTCAACCATTTTATGATATGAACCTTTCCTGTCATTTGCATACATTCCTGTTAATACAATTTCTCCGTTGTTTAATTGGAAAGCTATACCATTAAATCCTTTTGATAAAAGTATACTTGCAATTTCTTCTTTTAAAATATCGTCTACGACAACACGATTTTCTAATCTATCAACATAATCGAAGTTGACATTCATGTAATCTACTAATTCTTCAGCTTCTTTAGTCGTTTGAACATATCCATCTAAAATGAATTTCCCTGATGCTGTAGCATGAAGGTTAACTCCTCTCCAATTTTCATTGTCATTTAATATGCCGTTCATACTTTTCCATACTAATTCATCAATTATTACATTATCGTTAATCTTTTTAATATATGGTAATAACTGAAGAGAATAAATTAATTCTTTATGATCTAATTCTGTTAGGACATGTCCTGTTAAAAATAGATTCTCCCCACGCGGGTTAAAGGTAAATGAAACATCGCTATATTTAGATGTTACTTTTGATATTGCTTTTGTTTCATCAATATCAAATACTTTTATTTTTTGACTTTTAAATAGTCCAAAAAAGCTGATAAATACAACAAATACTATTACAACAAATGCTCCAGCAGCAGCAAGATGTCTCATTGGAATTATTTGATCTTTCCAATTTACCCTTTCTTTTTTCTTTGCAGCAACACCTTCTTCTTCAAATATCTCTTCTTGAACTTTTGGTTGATATTCTGGGAAAGGTGAATAGATAGTTTCACTTTCAGCTTCTTGATCTATTACTAAAAATGAGGTTGTTCCAAGTGCTATTAAATCTTGTGGGGTGATTATTGTTTTTTCTTTTATTGGGGTGCCATTAACTAGTGTTTTGTTTTTGGAATTTAGATCTTCAATTGAAATAATACCATCTGGTGAAACTGTTAATTTGGCATGTTGTCTTGAAACACTTAGATCATTAAATACTATGTCACAACTATTTGGGTCTTTACCTATTACATAGGACCTTCCTTTTTCCATGCCGAATTCCGCTCCGGCATTAGGTCCTGTTACAACCTTTAATATTAAAGTTGCTTCACTAAGAAGATCAAATGGCAATTCTTCATCTTCTGTTTCTTCAAAAATAGTATCGTAAGAAATATCTTCTTTTTCTTTCTTCTTCTTTTGTGGTTTCTTTTCAGTTTTCTTTTTCTTTGGAGCTT
>CAYUWE010000021.1:0-4238 GCA_964448255.1 uncultured bacterium
ATAGATCAAGCTAAAAAGGATAGGTTAGCTATGTTATCGCTAATTTTAGGGATAATACCAAGAATAGTATTCTCATTTCAAAATTACGAATTAATAAATCAATCTAAAACGATAGTAACAGCAACAGCTTTGGCTATGCAATTTGGCATCATATCTTCAATAGCATCAAGAGTTGGACAAGAGGCTATAGACGTATAATCATGCGAGTTATTCCTCTAAGTTCTATAAATCCTTTTCAAACATATGTAGAAACAAAAGAACCTCAAGAAACCTCTTGCGTTACAATCTTTCAGAGGTTTGTTCCTTTTTCAGGGTTTATTTATTTGTTATATTACCAAGGGTTTAAAGACTCTAAATCAATAATAACTCTTATAGAAATGAGTATTTTGGGGAGTATTATTGCAAAAGTTTCAAAAGTTGGAGATGTAATAAGAGAAAAGTTTGTAAGAAATAATAAGCCTCTAGCATTTACATACTTTACAAAATTATCATTAATATCTTCTTCATTATTACCTATAGCTTTTGGAGTAGCTATGCAAGCTCCTATTGAAGTAATAACATCGGCAATAGAGCCTGGTATATTTTTTTCAATAAGTTTGTCTTATATCGGAAAATTTTTTAGAGAAGAACCCCGTGATACTTATCAAGCATTATTTTCTGGTGTAGGTTGTGGTTTGTTATCTGTATTTTTTTTTGAGGCTCTGATGATAAGTGGGACGCATTTGCTTGATAAAAATATGATTATTAATTTTTTTAGTATGTTCATGATTTTAAGTGGCATGGCATTATCATTTATTGCACAGAGAGTCAATTCTTCTTTATTTTCTAATAGTGCCCTTGCTCCTATGGTAATATTATTGGCATCTGAGATATCAAAAAATTCTGGTATCATAACTACAAGAGAATCTAGTCTTATTTCAGGATCATGTATTGCGCTATTAGCTGGATTAATTACAGAATTTGGAGTTAGCGTAGGAAAAGAATTATTTAGAGCAGATGATATAGAAAAAACAAAAGCCTTTTTCAAGGCTATTTTGAAAAATTATCTCTTAAAACATGCTATAAAGACAGATCAACAATCTTCTTTAGATGTTAACAAAGCAACTGATATTTTAGATGGGATAAAGTCTGTTTATGATGAGCATGCTCATGCAGCGTCAAGATGTTTGGTAGAAGAGATGATAAGAGCAGATGACATTACAGAAGAAAACATACCTATATTTTTGTATAAATTTTTAGAGATAGAATCTCTTCAAGGAGCATCAATTAATAGAAGTATATTAGAGCTACTTATAGAAGCTAGAAATAGTTTTAAAAGCCTAGATAAAGAAGATCAAGAGAAATTTAACATACACACTGAAGATTTTGGAAATGAACAAATAAATGATCTTAGAACACAAGCAATACATATTGCAGGAAGAATAGAAGCTTCTAATAACTCAGGATTATCAACTAAATTTTTCAATTGCATTAGAGAAGCTGCAGATGAATTAACGATAGAATTAACCAGTCAATAAAATTTTTATTATTATCTTTTCCGTTTTATTAAATTAATATTATTACTTTATTATTGTTAATAATTAATTTAACACGTTAATTACAATTATAAGCGTTTACTTTAAATAAAAGTTATTAGAAAATGTTTCCAGAAATTTGGAGGAAAATATGAATTTATCAGTTTCAAATCAAGACGTAATAAGAGAGCCATCAAAGACAAAGATTAAAATTGACTTTTCAGATGATGAAAGTACAAAAAGAATAGTAGATGGTGACGATCTATTTTCTTTAGCTGGAGCAGTTGCATTAGGTGTTTTAAATGGTACAAAAGGAATAATTGGAGCTGTAGCTATAGGAGCCATTAATATATTAGTGAAAAATATAGCAACAAGATGGCCTTCATATGCTCGTGAAAGGGCATATAATTCAATGGCAAAAGCTATATTGAGAGATCATCAAACTTTTGATCCAGATGAATTATGCGATGGGAAAAGATTTGAATCATATTATGTAGCATCAATCATAAATACAGTTTCTTGTGCTATTATTCTTGATACGCCTATGAAATATTATGCTAGAATGCAAGCAGTGTTGTTAACTGCATTTTCATTCTCTAATGATCAAATATCCACTAAAACTCAATTACAAAACCTTGCCAGGGTTTTATTCTTTGAAATAATGATGGAAAAATTTTTACCTAAAGGCATAAATGCTTTTGATGGAATTTTAGGGAATTATCGTAATTACTTCGTAGCTTATCTATCAATGGTATTGGTGTTAAAATATTTAACCCAAAGAAAATTAGGATCAGTATTAACTGCTGGAGCTATTGCTTCTTTAGCAACAAAAATAATTGGATTTCAAAAAGAAGCTTCAACCGAAATATTATCGGGAATATTAGCTATATTTGGGGGATTGATGCTTTCAGAAGCCAATGCTTATGATGCTATGAAGGTACAACAAGAATAATAGGAGAATTATGAATTTACCAGTTAGGAATGAAAGGCAATTTGCAAATGTGTTGCCAATAGAGCAAAATCCACAAGTAATAATTCCGGAACCACACATAAGCAAAAAAAGATCGGTTGTTTATGAGGCATTATCTTTAACTGGAGCTGTTGCATTGGGAATATTAAATGGGACGCCTAATGGGGCATATGTAGCAATACGTACAGTTGTCATGAATATATTTATAAGATTTATGGCAACGAAAAGAGGCAATCAAAGAGAAATTTCATATTCACAACTAAGAGTATTAAATAACTTAAGTCGAGAAAGAAATAGCGGCAGCATAATAAATGCTAAACACATTAAGAAGAATGCATATTTGTCATTCTCTAGTGCGTCAATCATAAATACAATTTCTTGCTCTATTATTCTAAACATGCCTTTGAAATATGCAACGAGAATACAAACAGCAGTACTATCTTTAATGACATTGTGTAGTAATGAAGAAATACCTTTTAAAACAAAATTGACTAGCGTTGCTAGATTTTTTGTTTGTGGAGCAGTTGCTGAAATCTTGTTACCACATTTTATAAATATATTGAAAACATCCGATGGAATTGTTGGTGATCTGCGTAATTCGATTGTAGCAGCAACACTAGTGATAATATTAATAAATTTAATCAAGAAAAAAAACATTGAGACAAAGCTAGAAGCTGTAGCTATAGCTTCTTTAACAGCAAAAATTATTGGATTTAAAGAAGAAGTAGCAACGGAATTATCATCGCAATTATTAGCATTAATGGGTGGCTTGCAGCTCGCAGAGGGCGCAGCGTACGGTACTTTGAGAATATTAGAGCATAATAATTGAGGATAATATGTCAGTAAATTCAATCCACTTACAAAGAACGAGTCCATTTGGATATTTTGAGAATGTATATTCTAAACTGTATCATCCAATTGAAGGAATGCAGGTAATTGATGTTGTTATAGTAACTAATGTTGTTGCTTTAGGAACAATAAACAATGCTAGTTGGGGTTCTATGTTGTCTTTAATAGGGCTTGGTATTGTTGGGAGATTGGCAGCGACAAAAGCAACAAATTTTTCTAAATATCTTTCTGATAGTTTTTTAAAAGTAATTGATGAAGAGCCATTAAGACAAATATTTATAGTAAGGGAATTAAATATACTAGGTTTTGATATACAAATCTTAACGATAACGGGAATTAGCTATATTATAGGAATGATACCTATACTTGAATATATTAATCCTAACTCATTTTCGAAAATATTTTTCTCATTATTATTACAAAACTCATTTATGGCATATTTTGTTGGTTTTATACAAGAGCGCGGGCTTAAAATACAAATGTCACAAAGATTTTTAAATAACTTTGCTAATAGTTATTTTGTGCTTTCATGTTTAATATTATCAACATCTCTTTTAGGATCAATTTCAAATAAAATTAAGTTCTTACATAGTGTAGCTTCTTATTCGAATTGGGTTTTACATGTATTTCTGATGGGCACTGTTCCTATAACGTTTATTAGCGATTTAATGAGAGCTTCTTTTGGAAATTATCAAGCAATCAATAATTATTTTAATCCTATATTTCATTTTATGGTCTGGGGAGCATTTTTTGGCGGGAAACTATTACGTTCATTAGGAGCTATATTTATGGGAGCACTTTCTGGTATTACTGAGGAATTGGGAAAAACTACAATTGAATGTGATAAGGATAAAGAATCTATAGCAAAACAAAACTTCTTTTCTCTCTTATTGACAAATTATTTT
>CAYUWE010000021.1:4338-10213 GCA_964448255.1 uncultured bacterium
TAAAGAATCTATAGCAAAACAAAACTTCTTTTCTCTCTTATTGACAAATTATTTTATTAAAAAATTTAAACTCCAAGATGGCTCAGAAATTAATAAAAACTCTTCGGAGTTTACACCAATAAATAATTCATTAGATGAAATACAACAAATTTATGGCGAATATTTTAACGTCTTAAAAGAGTTAATAGAAGAGTTTATTAGAGAAGAAAAATTACCAATAAAAGAAAACATGCCTATGGCTTTAAGGCAGTTGTTAGATAATAAAATAGATGAAAAAACGTTATATACATTACTTCAAGAAGCAAGAGAAATGTTTAATGGCTTAGAAGAAGGAGAAAAGGTTCAATTTACTATGCTAGAAGAGCAATTTGAAAATGAAAATTTAAATAAATTGCTAATAGAAGCTAGGAAAATATCGGGAGCTATTCAGTTTTCTACAAATCAAGAGGTGAATGAATTAAACGTTTCTATACAAAATGCTGCTAGATTCATACAACAAAAGCTAACAGCAGAGTAATCTAATGCCAAGTACAATCCATTTACAAAGAGAGAGTCCTTTCTCATATTATTGTAATGAACGTTCTAATTTATACACTTCCGTCTATACTTGGTCTTGGAAGAAATATGATTGTGCTCTTGTAATTAATACTATTGCCTTAGGTGTAATAACTCGGTCATATTTAGCGCCAGTTATGATAGGAGCGGGGATATTAGGGAGATTTGTTGCTACAAGAGTAACAAACTTTGCAGAATCTCATATTGAGAATATTATTTATGAGAATGAAGATGATAGTTCTGTGTGGGTTAGAATTTCTACAATGGCGGCAATTACTTATATTATTGGAATAGCAACTATATTTGCAATTTCAGAGCCTGGAGCGCTTTTTGAGTACAAATTAAATCTACCAATAATTATCCCTATATTGATGCCTATAATTATTCGATGTCTCTTATCTTGTTTTGGAATTGATGAAAATAGGGGAAAAAATGTACGTCAATTTATATGGCAATTTTTTGCAATACCATATTTTATTGAGATTTTCTTACTTACAGCAAAAAAGTTTGATAAATTGCTAGTACCAATAATTTTATTTACACGCTATTTGATATCTTTGGAAACACTCATAACAGCTTATTTGTTATATTTTGTTAATTCTAAGATACCATCTTTGAAAAAGCCTTGTGTATTAGCTTGTGGGATGTATTTGATATTTAAAAGCTTGTTTAATTATTACAACATTAACAAAGGAATATCAGAGGTAATACTATCATGGATAATTGCTTTAAGTTTAGGCGCTCTTTCCGGAGTTACCGAGACCATTGCTAAAACATTTGTTAAAAAAGATGTATTAGATAAAGAAAAAGAAAATTTAATCCACAAAAATTTCTTTGCAAGGGTTTTAGTAAATTACATTATCAAACACAGATTAAAACATAATGAGGATGAGATCGATATAACTAGAGGTTCTGATGAATTTAAATTAGTAATGAAAACATTAAGTAAAAATATTCCAAGTTTTTATGGAAAGTATGCTTATGTGGCATCAAGAAGCTTAGTTGAAGAGTTTTTTGTTGTACCTAAGATTACAAAAAATAATGCGCCTGCATTTATAGAAGAGTGTTTAACGAAAGAAGTTTTTGAGGAAAAAAATAGAAAAAGAAATGTAATGGCATTACTTAGGGATGCAAAAATTGACTATAGAAGCTTATCTGAAGAAGAAAGAGCCAAATTTAATATACATATAGAAAATACTGGTAATGAGAGATTAGATAGATTAGCTATTCAGGCAAGAAATATTGCAGGAAGAATACAGATATCAAGAAATTCTCTAAGGTCAATACAATTTAGTGAATATATTCGTGATGCTGCCCTAGAGCTATCAAAAAGCATAGAAAAAGGCAAATTATCAATACCAGATTTACCTATAAGCTTTTCAAGAAGAATGCCTTTTTTAAATGTTTCCTTGAGATAAAATTTTTTAAGTTTTACTTTTATCGCCTTTAAATTAGTTTTAAGGCGGTTTTCATGGCTATTAAATATCGTTATTTTTTTGTTTTATTGTTTTTTTCTTTGTTTCTTTTTTCTTTTTCAAAAGTAGATTTAGAGAATATAGATGTTGATAAATTATATTTTCCAAAAGAATTTCATTGGGGGGTATCTACAGCGGAATATCAAAATTCTGGAGCAAATACCTGTCCAAATACCAACTGGGCAGAATGGGAGGATGCTTTTGATGAAGAAGGCAATCCTCGTATTGTAGGAGGTCAAAAAATCTGGAAGTTCAGTTGATAACTGGAACAATTACTTAGCAGACATAGAATTATTAAAAGATTTAGGAATAACTTCATATAGATTTTCTATTGAATGGAGCTTAGTAGAACCGAAAGAAGGTGTATTTGATGAAAAGGTATTAGAACATTATAGGAAGCTTGTTTTAACCCTAAGAGCAAATGGAATAACCCCAGTTGTAACACTACTGCATTTTACAACGCCTAAATGGTTTGAGGAGAAAGGAGGGTTTGAAAAAGAAGAAAATATCGAACATTTCTCAAGGTTTTGTGTAAATGTATTTCAAAGATTAAGAGGCAAAGTAACCATTTGGTGTACTATCAATGAACCTGCAATTTATGCGTTTATGGGGTATGTTTTAGGGAAATTCCCTCCTGGTAAAAAGGATATTGCTTTAGCAGATAAGGTCTTGCAAAACCTTCTAAAAGCACATTGTGATGTATATTATTTATTAAAAGTATTTCCAGAAGGTAGAAGAGCATCTATTGGCATTGTTCATAATGTATTGAAATTTGAACCATATTATTGGTGGAATCCAATAGAACATTTTTCCTGTTATTATCTTTCACATATGACAAATGATGTAGTTTTAAATTTCTTTAAAACAGGGGAATACAAGTTTTATATTCCTTTTTATGCTAATAGTACATTTATAGATAAAGAAGCTACAGGAGCATTAGATTTTATCGGGTTAAATTACTATTCTCATCCACTTATCAAGATGCAATTTAGTGCAAAAGAGTTATTACATTCAGCATGTTATGAAGATGAGAAAATGGGAGATAAAAATTTTAGGCTATACCCTGAGGGATTGTATAAAGCGATAAAAGATTTCTCTATATTAAACGTTCCAATTTATATAACGGAAAACGGCATACCCGATAAGGATGATGTAATTAGAGAAGATTATATCAAAAGATATTTATTTTCTTTATCTGAAGCTATAAAAGATGGGTATGATGTAAGAGGGTATTATTATTGGACATTGATGGATAATTTTGAATGGGATGAAGGATATTTAGTAAAATTTGGGTTATATGAAGTTGATTTTGCTGATAATACAAAAAAATTAAGAGAAGGATCAAAGATTTATTTAAAAATAATTGATAATTGGAAGAGAATGCATAATTATTCTTGGTAGATAAAAGGAGATAGAATATGAAAATATATCTTATGCAACATGGCCTTGCAAATCCAATAGAAGTAGATAAAGAAGAAGGGCTTAGTGCTGTTGGAGAAAATGGGATTTTGCAAAGCGCAAAAGGCTTAAAGAAAATGGGTATTTATTTTGATTTAATAATAACTAGCCCTAAAAAACGAGCTAGGATGACAGCACAAATAGTATCTCAAGAGTTAGGAATAAAAGATGGTAAAATAGAAATATCAGACAAAGTAAAAGCAGCAGTACCTGCTGCTGAGAGTATTAATTTATTATATCATTATATGACGGAAAAAAAACATGTACTAATAGTTGGGCATCTTCCATCTTTATCTGAGATTGCGAAATATCTTTTATCATCTAATGATGTAGAAATATCTATTACTCATGGGTGTTTATGTTGTATTGAAAGTGATGATTTACTATCTCATAGAGGGATATTAAGATTTTTATTATCTAGTGAGCAATTAGGATTAATGAATTCCTCGCCAAAATAGAAATTGGCGAGGAACTTTAGATTTTTTTTATTCTCTGAAATCTACTTTTATATTCATGCTTGTAGCTTTGAAGAATTTTTTACAAAAAGCTGCGGCTTCATGTGGACGGAATTTTGAACAGCTAAAAATATCGATATATATTGATTTAGAATCGTTTGCAAAGTGTGCAGAGACACATGATGTTTCAATAAATTGGAACATTGAAAGTCCAGAAACTCTTGGATTATCTCCAAAATTCATTACATGAGGTCCTTCATAGGCTTTCATGTCTATGAAATCTACAATGTCATG
This sequence comes from uncultured bacterium, assembly GCA_964448255.1. Lineage (GTDB taxonomy): Bacteria > Chlamydiota > Chlamydiia > Chlamydiales > SM23-39 > CAYUWE01. The sequence continues at coordinate 8,576 of CAYUWE010000021.1, forward strand.
AGCGAATTTTTTTACATATTCCTCATCTTTCATAAGTTTTGGATCAGTTTCATGAAGATCGATAGCGCAAGAAATGCCCCAAGGTCCTTCTTCATCGTAGCGAGCGATAAATTCTTCATCTTTTTTTACAAGATAATCGTCAATAATAACGCCTTTTTTTTTCCATTGAATAGCTCCTTTAGGTTTGTATATAATTTTTTTTATATTGGGAAAAACTAAAAGGCATGTCAATAAAAAAATTAATTTAATTTAATTTTCTTATAGATAATATCATGGCCATTTTGTTTAGCATAAATGGCGTACCCATCTTCAACTTCGATATGATGAGAGCCATAAAATGTCACTCCATCAGCAATAAACTGAGAATTGCCATGAAGGTAAATTGAAAGGGATTCTTTTCTATGGATTTGATTTTTCCAATAGATATTTTTTTTCTTTCTATCTATTCCTTGATTGATGATTGTAACTTGGTTAAGGATGCATTTACCAGATAGATTGTTGTAATAGGTCTTTTTATTTTTTTTACCCATAGGGGTATTGGCAGTTATAATACAGCTTCCATCAATATCAATATCATTAATAATGATATCAGAGATTGATAGTTGTAATTCAGAATTTTTCTCTATTCTTCCAAAATGAATTTTTCTTTTTATATCTTCATAAATCGGACCAAGACATGGGTGGTAATATATTAATAAATTTGGTCCGTATTTAATATATTCTTCTATATTTTGCATCTTTGGAAGATGGATCTTGCAGTAATTTGAAAAAAGATCGTGGTTATTTTTTAATAAATAATAAAAACATTCTTCAGGGGAATCTCTAAACCCTTGTTTTTTTGTAAAATAATGCTTTGTAGTACATAGCGTTTTATCTTTTTCATTAAAGGTAATACATGTTTTTAGTGAAAGTTGATCTTTTTTTGATAATTTTTTTTCTTTTGTTGTTATTGTGATATTGTCAGCAATATTTTGCATGCATAGCTCTAATCTTCCATTTTTTATAATTTTATTAGATTTAGTTTTATGAAGATTTTTCATATTTACAATCATGCCAACAATCGGATTTTTTATAGCTATACCTTCAACTTTTTCTAAATCGGCAAATAGAATATTTGTATTGGCAAGATAAGGGGAATAATCATTTTCTTTATTAATATCTTTGATATTAAATTTATTGAAATTGGCATATTCAATATTTGTAATAGAATACTCATAAGAAGTATTTTTTTTTCTTCTTAATAGAACATCTATACCGGTAGGGGAAAAGGCTTTTCTTTGACAAGAAGAAAATCCAAAAGTTTTCTTTTGTTTTATTGCATATCCACAAAATGCTAATAGCCCATAATCTGTAGAGGCGATGGGATTATTTATTTGTCTAATTAGGGTGTATTTTCTGTTAAATTTTTTTAATTTTTGAAAGATTTTGTTATCTAGCATCACTTTCCAAAGAGCACCATGGCCACATGGTTTTTTTTCAAAAGTGGTGAAATCATTTGAAAATATCCAATTTCCTTCTTCAGTTATCATTGGGGCTGATATCTGTTTAATGATTATAAAATGGCTTTTTGGTCTATTGAAGTAGTTGTTTTTTTCTAAAAAGTTTAAGGTATTGTTTGTGGTTTTTTTTTTCTTAGGT
>CAYUWE010000022.1:0-10084 GCA_964448255.1 uncultured bacterium
ATTTTCCATTAGAGCAATAATACTTGGAATTATTTTCGGATGTCTCTTTGCGCTTGGTAATGCTTATTTAGGATTAAAAACTGGAACCACTATTAGCGCATCTATTCCCGCAGCTATTATGTCCATGACGATATTGCGAATATTTTTTAAAAAATCGACGATATTAGAAAATAATATCGTCCAAACAATAGCTACTGTTGGTGAAGGTATGGCTGCAGGAGTTGTTTTTACTATTCCTGCATTAATTTTTTTAGATTCTTCACCATCAATATTTAAGATTTTTATTCTTTCTCTACTAGGAGCAATACTTGGAATTCTTTTTATGATTCCTATGCGTAGGTATATCATTGTTGAAGAACATGGTAAACTGCCTTTCCCAGAAGGTAAAGCTTGTGCTGAAATATTAATGGCTGGAGAGAAAAAAAGTCATTCTGCTGCTTTAGATGCTCTTTGGGGATTTATTATAGGAATACTCTATAAGATAGGTGCTAGTATAATTTTCTTATGGGAAGAAACTCCTAAATGGTCTGTTAATTTAATAAAAAAGACTCAATTTTCCATAGATACTACACCAGCATTATTAGGGGTTGGATATATTATTGGACCAAGGATATCTTCTTTAATGTTCGCAGGGGGCATGTTTAGTTGGTGGGTAATCATTCCATTAATACGTATATTTTCTTCTCATGATGTAACAATTTTCCCTTCTTCTGTCCCTGTAGATACAATGACACCACAAGACCTTTGGTCGAATTATGTTCGATATATAGGTGCTGGTGCTGTTGCGATAGGTGGGTTATTAAATCTAATAAAAATTGCTCCTGTGCTATATAAAACTATTCACGTTGGAGTAAAAGAATTATTCACAGGATTTGGATTAAATAAAAAAGTAGAAAGAACAAATAAAGACATTTCTCTTGCCTGGTTAATACTAGGTAGTATTGCTATTATCATAGTGCTATGGCTTCTTCCAATAGCTTCTATGAATTTCTTCACTGTAATTTTATTAGTTATTCTTGGATTCTTTTTTGTCTGTGTAACCTCTATAACAGTAGGCATTGTCGGTAGCACATCTAACCCTGGATCTGGAATGACTATAACAACACTTCTTATTACCTGTATTATATTCGTTGCACTCGGATGGACAGAAAAAATTTATATTATTGCAGCTATGACAATGAGTTGTGTAGCAAACGTTGCAATAACTATGGCTACAACAACATCTCAAGATTTAAAAACTGGATTTCTAGTCGGAGCAACACCTAGATCGCAACAAGTAGCAGAAATTATTGGAACAATCATTCCAGCGATTGTTCTTGCATGGACAATATATATTCTTAATAAAGCATATACCTTAGGATCGGCTACTATGCCAGCACCTCAAGCTACCCTTATGTCTATGATAGCTAAAGGAGTGATTAGCGGCAATTTACCCTTCTCGTTAGTAGTCTCTGGAATCATATTAGGTCTGCTTGTAGCTCTTATGCGTCTCCCTGTATTATCATTTGCTATGGGATTATACCTCCCATTATCATTAAGCAGTGGCATCATGGCTGGAGGTCTTGTTGCTTGGTATGTTAGAAAAAAACAAAAAAGAAAAGATGAAAAAGATAAAGGAATATTAATCTCTTCGGGGCTAATAGGTGGAGATGCTCTAAGTGGTATTGTCATAGCACTTTTAACCATAACAAATATAATAGCAGCAGAACAAAAACCTATATTCCCTCCATTTGCTAGTGTAATTTTATTCGCTCTTCTTGCAATATTTCTTGGTGGATTAACACTCTACAAGAAAAATAAACTACATGAAAAAAAATAGACATCATTTCTTACTGCTTGAAGTATTGTTATCAATTTTCTTTGCAACGATAATTCTAACAATATTATTTCAGTATTTCACTCAGGTAGTAATAATTGACAATAAGCTTGAAAAAGCTAAAAGCCATGTTTTTGCAAGGCAACATATGCAAGTACGTCTGCATAATTTATTTTCACATCTCATTCCTTCAGACTTTATAAGTAAAGATATTACTTCATCATCATTTTATACCTTTATAGAAGATGGTAATAACACATTAAAATTAAGAATATTTTTTGATAATGGCATCGACCCTGATCCAGCATTTAGCGGAATCATTCAAGGTGATATTTTCTTAGAAGATTCACAATTAATACTAAAAAGTTTCCCAATAGATAAAAAATCTAGTGCCCATAGAAAAGAAGTACTTCTATCAAATGTATCATCATATATACCTCTTTTTTATGGAGAAAAATATCATGATAAATTCAATAAAAAAAACGGTGAGTTAAACTATTTTTCAATTTGGCAAAAAAATAATCCTAACATCCCCTATATCATACAATTTGAAGTTGAAGTATTTTATAAAAAAATATCCACTTCTTCAGAAAAATTTATCTTTACATTTTTCCCTGCTTCCGAGCAATCTTCTATACCTTACGATAAGAAAAAAGTTGTGTGATGAACCTACTTCCTTTAGTAACAACTATACTTTTAATGTTGGCTTTAGCCACACATACAATCTTTGAAAAGAAAATTGCATCACAACAATTAGGTAAAAGCTATTTTGGATACATGCATGCAGCAAGAAATGTACAAAATAAATGCATACATAAATCCTTTGCAAAAATTAAACAGACAAATAAAAAACCTCCCGAGACCAAACCTGATGATCCTCAAAAAAACTCTCCAAAATATAAATTTAAACCCCAACCGTTAAATATTTGGCCACTATTAGTTAATGGAAAAGAAGAAGAAAAAGAGCTCTATGAGCTTTTTACAAATTTATTACATATCCTTTATAGCCACTGTTCTTTTTTTCAAAAAAATCAATTTGAAAATTTTCTAGCCGATAAAATTATCGATTACGCTCAAAAGAACTTGAAAAAAGAAGCCTCAAAAGAATTACATTTAGAAAAGTTCTCTTTTGATGACCCATCATTACAACAAGCATATTATAAAATTTTAAAAGGAACAAAATTTTATGATAAAAAAAATTGTTTAGGTTATCCCTCTCTTTTCGAATATATAACTATATCATCTAATCAAAAAACACCTAAAATCTCTATTCCATATAGCCCAAAAGAAATCCTAACCGCTATCTTCAATGAAAAAATAGCATTAGCTATAGAACAAAAACAATTTGAAAAAGAATCTTTTCACCCTATTTCAAAAAAGGAATTAGAAAATATTCTCACGCAGCACCCATTAAAAAAAGAAATTTCTTGGACTATGCTTTCTTTTTCAAAAAGTCCAAAACAAAAGCAAAAAAACATCCATATGGTAGGTATGGATAAAAAGACCGATATACGTCTGAAACAAACTTTATATTATAAACGCTAAGATTGAAGCTTCGGCAAGGACAGCGTAAAACAAGAACCTTTATCTAATGCTGATGTAACAGAAATATTGCCTCCATGTTTTTCAATAATAGTTTTTACAAGTGATAATCCTAATCCAGTTCCTCCATGCCTACGCGAACGTGCTTTATCTACAGTAAAGAATCTATCAAATACATGTTCTACATCAGAAGATGGTATCCCAATACCCCTGTCTCTAATTTTCAATATTACTTGATCTAAAAATTCATCTATTTCAATGTCTATATATGCTTGAGCAGTAGAATATTTTATTGCATTCTCCAATAAATTATTTATCGCTAACTCTATTAATCCCCCTTCTGCAAAAATACAAAGCTCCTGCTTTTTTACATGTACATTAATGTTTAAATTATTATGTGCAGATAATAACAAGTCTTTACAATTTTCAATTATCCCTGTAACACAGCATGAAGTAAAATTATGCGCAGATAAATTCTCAACTTCCTCTAAAGTTAATAAATTTTTAATTATTCTGCTTAGCCTTCTAGATGTTCTAATAATTTTATGAGATATCTCTTTTAGCATTTCTTTTGGTAGTTCAGGTATGTCTTGCAAAGTCTCTGCAAAGCCTTGAATAACTGTTATAGGCGTTCTTAATTCATGTGAAGCATTAGCAACAAAATTTTTGCCCATTGCTATTACTTTATAATCTGAGGTTTTATCTTGAAAAAATAAAATAACACCTTGTTTTTGTTTTTTTGGAGAAGCAATAATATCAATATGCTTCTTTTTAGTTTCTCCTATAATCAATTCTTTTTTCATAATTTTTTCTTCTTCTAGACATAAAGAGACTAGCTTTCTACATTCTTCAATCATGCTTAAAGAAGAAAATTCATGAAATTCCGTTCCTATTAATTTTTCTTTCCCCAAAATACTTGTAGCCATCTTATTAGCAAAAGTTATATTGAAGTTGCTATCTAATGAAATAATGCCTTCATCAAGAGACTGTAAGATAGCTTCATTTTCATTCTTTTGTTCAATTAAATTTTGTATTTGTTTTTTTATCCTTTCTGAAAGTAAATCAAACGTCTGTGAAAGATCTAAAAATTCTTTGCATTGAAATTTCAATAAATTCATCCGAGGGAGAAATTCTTCTTTGCCCTCCTGATACGGCTTAATACGATTAATAATATGCTGAATAGGTCTTACTACCCAAAGAAGGATAAATCCTGAAGAAATACTATAAACCAATAAAAATACTACAGCTAAACTAAAAAAAATTATCTGAAATGGCCTTGTAATTCTTTCCATTTCTTTTATCGGAAACGCCGCTCTAAGAAAATATTGCTTCCCCTCAAAATTATATGCTTTAGCAACATATGCAAACGTCTCTAAAAAAAGCTCAGACCACCCCTCTCTATACCCAGATTGTTTCTCCTTTGCTTGAATAATTTCTCTTCTAGAAAGATAGTAATGAGGATGTTCTTTTTCTTTTGGCAATTTTTCTATTTTTGAATCATAAATTAAATTACCTTCTTCATCTATCAAGCTAATCCTGTAAAATATTTTTGATTCTAAAGCTTTTAAGAATTTTATTTTTTTATCAAAATTTCTAGATTGTTCTATCCCTTTTATTAATACCTGTACCCTATCATGAAATGATTTCTTAACAAGGATATTAACAGACTTATTCACTAATGGGAAAAGCATAGTAATAAAGAAAAGAAATAGAATAAGATTGCTCACTAAAATCTTATGCTTAAAACTCGTCACAAATAATAACTCCTCATTACTATAACTTATGGAAAATTTGCTTCATTTTCTTTTGGGTTAATTTTGTCATTATTGGATCTCCCAATGGAGAAATAAAGGGGTCTTTACAATTTAACAGTTCTTTTACAAGTAAATTGGCTTCATCAATTGAATATCTATTATTATTATTGCCTGCAATGCGAGAAATTTTTGTAGCCATCTTTTGAATTTGTATGTCTTTTAATCCCTTTTTTATATCTGTTATAGAAAACCCTTCCAAAAATATAAAAAATAATTCTTCAATATCATCTTTATTTAAAAAAGAAGGTATAGCATCAATGCAAACTGTATTTTCTCCAATCAAGCTAGCTTCTATCCCCATCTTTGATAAAACAGGTAATATATTTTCTAAAAATATTGATTCATTCAATGGAAAATCAATCACAACCGGTGTAGTTAGCCTAGTTGATTCAAAAATACCATCATTTTTAAGACCTTCACATACTTTATCAAAAAGACTTCGTGCGTAAGCTTTTACCAAGTCAATTATAACAATAGAATCTTCTTCTTTATCCTCTGAATTTAACTTTTCTGCTAAATATTTAGATTCCACAAAAAAATATGTTCCAATCACAAATAAAGGAAAAAATTTATTTTCATCGTCAAATGTCGAAAAAAGTTCTTTTTGCTCAAAGTCTTGAAATTTTGTAAATATTTCCTCATTTCTAGAAGGGATATATACTTCCTTATCAAATGAGAATGAAACATTTCTCTTTTCATTTTGTTCACTTGCTTTTCTTTGAAAAGAAAGAGAAATAATATCTGCCACTTCTTTTTTAAAGTAATTTTCTTCGCTTAATCTAATTTCTTTTTTTTGTGGATGGACATTTATATCTATATAGTTTCCTAAGATGGAAAAATGTAACACAAAAATAGGGAAAAAGCCTTCTGCAATACGTGTGCCATATCCTTCTCTAATAGCATCGGATAATAACTTACAATAAACAACTCTCTTATTTATCAATAAGTATTGAGAAGCTCTATTTTTTTTTGCAAAATTAGGAAGGCCAATAAATCCAATGACCTTAAAGATGTCTCTTGTAAAAGATATTGGTATCATAGAAGAAAATATTTCCTCTCCCAATACTTCTTTTACCCTATTTGAGTATTTATCAACCTTTGGCAAAAAAACAATTTTTTTCCCATCAATTTCTAAATGAAAAGAAATTAAAGGATTAGCCAAAGCAATTTTATATAGCAATTTGCAAATGTCTTTATTAATTGACAAAATTGTTTTTTGAAATTTTTTCCTTGCAGGAACATTATAAAATAATGAACGAACGGTAATAGTAGTCCCTCTTTGTCTTGCATAGGGAGAAAAACTTATTTTTTTTCCTCCTTCAACTGTTAATGCATAACCATCATTATCTTTTGAACTTTCAATAACCATTTTCGAAACTGAAGCAATAGATGCTAAGGCTTCGCCACGAAAACCCATCGTTTTTATAGAAAAAAGATCATCAAATGAACGTATCTTCGAAGTGGCATGGCGCTCAAGACATAGAGAAATCTCTTCTTTGTTCATGCCGATTCCATTGTCTGATACTTTTATTTTTCTAATCCCTCCAGCTTCAATATGAATAGCTATTACATCAGCTTTAGCATCAATAGAATTTTCTACTAATTCCTTAACTACACTTGTGGCATTTTCAATTACTTCTCCAGCTGCAATTTGATTAATTATTGATTCATTTAGTAATTGTATTGACACTACCATCGTAAATAACCATTTTCATTAGCAAAAAATTATATTATAATTGAATTCATTTATATTGATATATTTTTGGTGTAACCAATAACATTTATTTATGGAAAAATTTAGAAAAGCAAAATTCATCGTACGTACTTTAAATAATAAAGGATACCAAGCTTATTTCGCAGGGGGATGGGTAAGAGATTTTCTTTTAGATTTACCTTCTGATGATATTGATATTGCTACTAATGCTCCCCCAGAAATTATTCAGTCTCTCTTCCCAAATACTATTCCAATAGGGCTTGCTTTTGGAATAATCTTAGTAATTATTGAAAAAGAGAAATTTGAAGTAGCAACATTTAGAAAAGATATAGAATACATAGATGGAAGAAGGCCGAGTAAAATCGAATGTACAGACGTAATAGAAGATGCTAAAAGAAGAGATTTTTCAATAAATGGAATGTTTTATGACCCTATTAACGATAAAATATTAGATTTTGTTGAAGGAAAACAAGACATAGGAAAACAAATCATTAAAGCTATAGGTAATCCAAACGAAAGATTTAAAGAAGATAGACTAAGAATGATTCGCGCAATTAGACTTGCTTGTAGGCTTGGCTTTTCCATAGAAAAAGAAACACAAAAAGCAATTTTAAAACATTCTTCTGAAATTATGTCCTCAGTGGCTATAGAAAGAATATGGCAAGAATTTTGTAAGATGGCTAATTATAAAGGCTTTAGAAAAGCTATTATTAGTTTATTTGAATACAACCTTTTACAAGCAATTTTCCCAAAAGAATTTATAAATATTTCCATTGATACTATTGACGAAAGATCTGAATTTCTTGATCTTTTACCTCAAGAAACCCCAGTTATTGGAAAATTTTTAGAATTATTTCCTTTTACATCCCTAGAAGGGATTGAAAGTATCTGTAAATATTTAAAACTATCAAATGAAGAAGTGCGTTTCGCTCTATTTTTAACAACAGCTAAACAAATTTTTGCTATAAATAAGCTTATGCCACTATCACAATGGGCTCATTTTTATTCTAATCCTCATTCTTCATTATGTATTGAAATTTTTGCTGTTCATTTAAATGAAGAAGAAAAAAAACTATTTCTACAACAACATAATCAAAGAAAAGAAAAGTTATCAAAAGCAATTCATAGAATAATTACAAAAGATCCTATTGTACATTCTGAAGATCTTAAAAATTTAGGTATATTACCTGGAGAAATTATGGGTCTTTTATTAAAAGAAGCAGAAAAAATTTCTATAGATCATTCAATAGAGAAAAAAGAATCAATATTAAATTTACTAAAAAAAAGTAAGATTTGGCCTAAAGAAACCTAATAAATAGTGTCGTGATATCATCATATTGTGCTTCATGACTAGCAAAATTTTTCAAATCTTGAAGCAATGCTTTTATAAAAGATTTTGCTGGCATATTAGAGTTTTTATTTAAAAAAGCTTTTAACCTTTCACTGCCAAAAAATTCTCCATCAGAATTTATCGTTTCAATTACCCCATCAGTGAAAAGTAATAAGCTATCCCCACTTTCTATAACAACTTCATTGGTATTAACCTTTTCAAAAGGTTCAACACCTAAAGCAATGCCCGGAACATTTAATTCAACAATCTCACCTTTAGCTTTTCTTAAATATGCAGGATAATGTCCACAGCTATTAAATCTAAGATTTCTAGTCTTTGGATCATATATCCCTACCCATGAAGTAACAAATACTCCCGAAGTTCCGGTATCTGTGCAAAATAGATCGTTAGTTTTCTTAATTATTTCACTCAAATCATTCGTTGCCATAGCATATGAACGAAGCATACTTCTAACACTTAATGAATATAAACATGCAGAAATACCTTTTCCCGAAGTATCAGCAATCGATACAATGAATTTTTCATTATCATCAACTTTTGTAGAAAAAAGATCATAAAAATCTCCTCCTACTTCTTTTGCTGGAAGAAATCCCGAAAATACATCCATTCCGGGAAACTCAGGAAGTTGCGATGGAAACATACTTTTTTGTATTTCATGACCTATCATTAATTCTTGTGATAAAATTTGCCTCTGTACTCTTTCTTCTTCCGCTTCTTTTTGCTTTACTAAAAGAGAATCAATCATCTGATTGAAATATTCTCCAATAATATTAACTTCAAACCCCATCCAATCTTTTTTAAACCTTGCTTTAGTATCTCCTTGTGATACTTTTTTCATAACAGAAAACAAAGATCGAAGAGGTTTGCCAATACGAATTACTAATAACAATGCACCTATTCCACCAATTACTATTATAAAAATTAATAACGTAATTAGCCGATATACAGATTCTTCTTGTAATAATTTATTAATATATTCTGCTGGAACATCTAAAAGAAGTGATAGCCTTGTATCTCTAATGGGAAGTAATATAGCAAAAAAATCTTCTTTTTCTCCTACCAACTTAAACCCATCAGTTATTCCTTCCATGGGTACTAGATATAAAATATTAGGAGGTATTTTTATTTTTTTATTCAGATTAGAAAGTTTATTAATAGTTACATTTTCATAATTTTTATTTGTAGAAACAAATACACTTCCATCATCATCGATTAAAGTAATGTCAGTAAGAAAAGGAGAATCTGAAAATTTTGCTAACCTTTGAATAAGTATATCCGCCGGCAATACTATTACTAAAAAACCTAAACATTCTCCTTGTTTAGATAATATCTTTTTTGTCATGAACAAATTTTTTGTAGCATCCCCTGCAAAAACAGATTTCTTTTGTTTCCTTGCTTTTATAAATCCACTTTCCAAGCTATAATCATTTCCTAATCTCTTTGGATCTGTTCCTCCGAAAGTAATCAACCTATGTTCTTTATTATACCCTACATAGAAGATCTCTTGAATTTTTGTATTTTTAGATAAGTTCTTTAATAATTCATCAAACGCAGGATTTGGTAAGCTTTCAAAAGAGATATCATCATTAATATTATTTACTTCTTCTTGTATTAAATCCAAAAATTCATGATTAAATTTAACAGCTTGATTTATCAGGTGTATCCTACTTTCCCCTAGGATATTTAATGAAAGAAAGAGGTCTTTCATTTTATTTTTATAATCTTCTTTATATAAAAAGACGCTATGTAAAACTAAAGGTAAAGCTAGTAATATTAAACAAATAAAGAAAACTCTAAGGCCAAGAGATCCTATTAACTTTCTCTTATTTTTTTCTAAACTAGAAGAA